>NZ_CDXDOR010000099.1:0-4265 GCF_978021225.1 Frankia sp. CeTa3Moorea
GGGGACGCCGGGGGCATCGGGGTCTCGGGCGCCGCCGCGCCCGAGGCGTGCCCGGCCGCCTGCCCGGTATCCGTCTCGATCTCCTGGACCGGGCGTCGGCACAGCGGACAGACCAGCCGGGCGCCCTGGCCGCGCCCCGCCACGCGCATCGGTGGCGACACGAGCGGCCCCAGCCGGGCGTTCACGCAGTCGGGGGTCACGCAGCGATAGGCGTTGGCGCGGGCGGCGGCGACGACCTCCGGCCGCCCCCGCAGGCCCGACGCCTTCACCTCGTCCTGCCGCGCGGCCCGCTCCCAGGTGACGGTGTCGATCCGGTTCATCGCCCGGCGGACCAATTTCACGTTCTCGCCCGCTGGGGCTGCGGGTAGCACCTTCCATCCGAAGAAGGTCGAGGCGTCGCCCTGGATCCACGCGTGGGCGTCGATGTTGCGTTTGCCGTAGAAGTTGTCCTTGCTGACGACCTTCCCCCCGACGGCCCTCGCCTCCTCGAGCAGGATGTCATCGGCCTCGGCCGCCCAGACCAGGGCACCGTCACGGTAGTACCGCTGCAGTGGGGCGAGGTCGTCGAGCAGGCCGCGCAGGCTGTTGTCGGCCACATAGCGAAAGGTCGCGTCGGCGCCGAAGGCACGGCGGGCGGCGGCCTCCACGGCGAACAGCCGCGCGGTCACGCCGCACCGGCGCGGGCAGCGGGCGCCGTGCGCACAGCCGAGACCGATCTGCGCGAAGCTGCCCGGCGAACCGTCCCGGGTGATGTTACTGACGTCGAACAGCACCGTCGTCGAGGACATGGGACTCCTACCGGTTGTCAGCTGTTGCCGAGAACGTCGTCGAGACGCCGACGGGACACCGCCCCGCCGTGTGGCCGGCCGGGCACCGGGCCCGCCTCGACGAGATCACGGGTCCGGGTCCTGGTGCGGGTCGCCCGGACCCGGGCTCCCGATACCGCATCGGCCGGCGCGACACCCTGGCCGAGGGCCCGTAGCGTCGCGTTGTAGTGGTCGGCCAGATCGTCGAATCCACGGTCCGCCGCCCACAGCGCCGCGTTCCGGAACAACTCGGTGACGCTTTCCCGGGAATGGGCGAAGCTGGCCCGCTTCGCGATCTCCTCGTCGAACTCCGCGATGCTCTCCTCGTGTTCGAGGGAGGATTCCGCGTCCGGGAAGACATCCGCCTCGACGGTGACCCGGAAGCGCTGCGCGGCCTGCGGGTCGGCCCGGCTGTCCACGGCCAGCCGCCGTCCACCGGCGACCACCCCGCCGCGGGCCTGAAGAATCGTGTGCGCGCCGAGCGGTGTGTCCGGAGCGCGCAGCCGGAGCAGGAAGACCGGACGGTCCTCGCCGGTACTCACGGCGGGCAGCGGCAGCCGCAGCTCGGTGCCGCGCGAGGTCGGTGGCGGCACCTTCATGAGGTGACGCTGCGGTTTGATCCGCCGCAGTGCCTCCACCGTCCAGCCGGGTCGGATCAGGACCCGCAGCTCACCGCGCCCCGCAGCCGCACCGACCACCGGTTCGATCAGCGACGAGACGATCGCGTCGATCCGGTCGACGTCCTCGGCCGCGGCCCAGACGTGCTGCGTCTGGCCGCACACCCCGACCATCTCGGCAAGCGCCTCGTCCCGGGCGTCGACACCGATGCCCAGCGCGTCCGTCCCGATGCCCTGGTCGCCGAGCCCGGCGACGATGTGGGCGAGCTGCTCGGGCTGCCAGCGGCCGATGTTGGCCTCGCCGTCGGTGATGAGCAAGACCCGGTAGACGTCCGCGTCCGGCGCCTGCGCGAGCAGCTCCCGCCCGGCGACGGTGAGCGCGTCGCCGATGTTGGTGTAGGAGTCCGCGTCGCTGTTCGTGGGGCCGTCGACGGCCGGCAGGCGGTCGGGCCGGCGTCCGGCGCTGATCACTCGCGCCTCACGGGCGAAGCGCACCAGCACGAGCGGACAGCCGTCGGGCAGCAGGCCGTGCACGCGTTCCAGGACCCGCTGCGCGAGCTCCCACTTGCTGACCGCGTCCGGCGCCGCTGGATGCAGCATCGACAGGGATGCGTCGACCGCGACAGCGACTGCCACCTCCCGCCGGCCCCGCGGCGGATCGGCCACGCTGATCGTCAGCCGGAGCACCCCACCCGGCTTCGTGACACCCCGGTCCATCCGGCCCTCGACGCCGAGCCGGTCCCTGTCGTTCATCGGTTTCCTTTCTCCCCGTGAATGCGCGGCTCCCCGTGAATGCGCGTGCCGGCGCCGCGGGACTCGCCGACGCCGGTGAGCATCGCCCGCTGGCGCGGTCTGGTCCGGGTGGCGACCACCTTCTCCCGGGCGGAGCGGATCGCGATCACCGCGACGGTGGCGTTGTCGTGCCCACCGAGGTCCTCCGCCCGACGGCAGAGCAACGAGGCCAGTTCGGCGGGGGTGCGGGCGACCGAGGCGAGGTCCTCCAGCACGTCGCAGAACCTCCAGTCGGCCACGCCCGGAATGTCCTCGGCGGTGTCGACGCCCGCCTCGCACGCCCCGTCGGTGGCGAGGATCAGCAGGTCGCCGTCGGCGAGCTGCACCCTTCTGGTCGCCACCGCGGTCGCGCCGCGCTGCGCCGTCCGGACGCTCTCGGTCACGATGCCGCGCTCCTCGGGCGTGGGAGCCTGGCCGGCGACGATCGCCTCGGCAACCACGCTGTGCTCGCTGGACAGCCGGGTGGCCGCGAAGCCGTCGCCGCAGCGGCGCAGCAGGTAGGCACGGCAGTCCCCGACGGTCGCGATGTCGGCGCGACCGCGGGAGATCGAGGCGAGCACCGCCACCGCGGCGGCCCGGCGGCTCAGCGGCGCGGGCGGCGGCGGCAGCGCGACGTCCAGCAGCAGCCGCTCCGGTTCGGTCTCGCCGTCCTTCCACCGGCGGCGGAATGCCGCGAGCAGCGCCCGCGCCGCCCACCGTCCCGAACCGTCACCGGGACCGGTAATGCCGTCGAGCACCGCGCAGGCGGTGGTCGTGCCGTCCGACGGGTCCTCGACCTTCGCCCAGCCGACCGCGTCCTCGTTGTCGCCTTCCGGGTTGCCGCCCGCCTTGCGCCAGCCCGTCACGCTCTCGCACGCGACGACGGTCGTCAGCCGCTCGTTGCGCGCGGGGAAGACGAAGGGTGCGATCCTCAACGCCAGCGCACCGGCTCCGGCCGCCCGGCGACCATGCTCGGGATGTAGGCAGGCCCGCAGCGCGGCGTCGGCGCCGGGCGGCCACTCGCCGGCGGCGAGCCCGGCCATCGCCAGCATCGAGGCGTCCCGGTTGCTCCACTCGCCGGTCAGCGCCTTGAACAGCACTACGGCGAACAGGCGAAGGTCACGGGCGGGACCACACTCCCCCGCCGGAGTAACGAACCAGGGGTCGACGGGGTCGTGCCTGCCCGCGTCCAGCAGATCGCAGACGGCCAGGGTGAGGCTCTGCCCGGTCCACCTGAAGCTCCACGGCGCGAGGAGCCCCACGCCCTGCTGATGGAACGGTTCGAGGCTGCGGCCGATCTCGACGAAGGCGCGCAGCAGGGCGGCCGCGGAGACCGCGGGAGCATCGGCGGAATGGCTGTCGAGCAGATCAACCAGCGGCAGTCCCGGAAGTTCCGGCCAGCTCAGCTCGACCCGCGCAGGCATGATCAGTCCGGCGCTCGCCGTAGGCAAGGCGACGCGGGGTGGGGCATGGCGTGAGGAGACCGCGCCGGCCCCCTCGTCCACGTCGGCGTCCACGTCCACGTCGGCGTCCACGTCGTCGGCGGCTGCGGCGTCCACGTCGGCGTCCACGTCCACGTCGGCGTCCACGTCGGCGTCCACGTCCACGTCGGCGTCCGCGTCGTCGGCGGCTGCGGCGGCGTCTTCCAGCTCGTCGCTGTCGTCCTGCCCGGTCGCCGGCTCGTCCGGGCCTCCGAGCTCGTTCGCCTCCTGCGCTCCGGGTGAACCGGTCACCGCCCCGAAAGGATCAATCCCGGCGACGTCACCATCGATGGCGCGCGAGCCGTCCAGGACGCCGCCGCCCGGGACATCGGAGGAGTCCCCGCCCACGACCACTGTGATCACTGCCGGAACCGGGTCGCCCGGCGAAACCACAGGTCCGTCCGGGCCGGTCAACGGTGCTTCCCGATCACATCTGCCGGGGCGTGGGATGCGGGCATCCCGACGCTACCGTCCGAATCATCCAGACGATCAGCGTCCATGGTCGTGGCAACGGCGACGTGCACGACGGTCCCCCCTTCCTCCCGCAAGATCGCGAAGGATCTGCAGTATGCCTGTCCGCGCGATATGAC
>NZ_CDXDOR010000099.1:4290-8898 GCF_978021225.1 Frankia sp. CeTa3Moorea
GTCCGCGCGATATGACGGTATCGCTCGGCCTCGTCAAGTAAAGGACAGCCATAACCGACATCTATCGGTCTGGTCGTCATCGGCGGCTTCTGCGACGGTCGGTGGCAACGGCCTACTACCTTCCGGAGGCACCGTGCCCGAGTTCAACTCCCGCCGCGCTCAGCGCCAGGTCCCGGCCAGGCGGAGCAACCCACTGCAGAAACTTGCCCGTGACCGGGCCCGACAGGCCCGCCGACGCACTCGGCGCGATCAGCCGCTGCCGGACTACCTCGCCCGCTACGCGTCCGGACCGGACGGGCATCCCCGATCGGTATCGACTACGACGAGCAAGCCGCGACCGAGCGGGAATTCCCTCAAGCACCTGCGGCCGGTTCCGTGGACGTCGCTGGGGCCCGCGATGGTCCTCGATGCCCGCGTCGACTTCTCGGACTGTGCCGGCTACAAGCGGCGCCCGGTGGTCGCGGTGCGGGTGGAGAACGGCGTCATCCTGGCCTTCCCGATTACCACTCAGGTACGTCGGCTCAGCTGGGTTTGCGGACACCTGCTCGCCTTCCCGCGGGAGGCCGGTCTGCGCGAAGCCCAATCCGCGATCCTGTGGCGCCCGGTGGCGATCGAACGCTCCGACGTGATCCGGGTTCTCGGTCGTCTCATCGGCTCCGACCTCGACGAGTTTCAGATTCACGCGCGGGCGGTGCGCGGGGCCGACGGCAGCAACGCCTGACCCACACCGGTATCCGGGCACGGACGAGATCGCCGGGGAAGCGGCGACCGGAGGGGCCGAAACCACCCTGCGGAAAGGTACCGTTACACTCGCTCGCCATGCGGCTGCGGTTCCTCGTCGACGATCGGGTCGAATTCGACCAGCGGCTGCGCCGTTCCGACCAGCTGTGCGTCGGCGCCGCCCCGGACGACGTCTGCGACGAGGCCGCGTCGCACCGGCATCTGTCCGCCGGCCCGCCGGACCGGAAACTCTCCCGCCGGGCCGCCCGCGTGTCCGCCGCGCCGGGCGGCGGCTGGAATGTGGAAATCGCGAACCTGAACCAGGCCGATGTCCGGAGCTGGGGGCAGCCGACGTATCCCGTCGAGCAGGGCGGGCTGGTGTCGGTGACCGACCGGCCGACCGCGATCTGGCTGCGCGGTACTCCGCAGCGCAGCTACCTGCTGTTATGCGAGCCGGAGCCGACCGGCGTCCGCCGGATCGCCCGCGATCGTCGAGTGACGGAGAGCAACGAGGTCGATCGCCTCTCCGAGAAGGAGACCGAGGCGATCCGCGTGGTCTTCGAGCAGCATCTACGGTGGCCGCCCCTGCGTAACCCGGATCCACGTCCCAAGAAATCCGCCGCCGACCGGCTGGGGATCAAGCAGACCTCGCTCAACGACCGGTTGGCGGGCGCGCTGGAGAAGGCGAGGCGGGTCGGCTACCAGCCACCGGGCGGACAGGTTGCCCCGACCCGCGACGCCGACTGGGTGTACTGGCTCGTCGGCATCGGTGCGCTGGACTTCGAGATGCACGCGGGAATCGGCTGACCGTCCCGATCATCGAACGGCGGCTGGCCGATCGAGCGGACCCGAGTCAGACAGACCTGAGTCAGACGGACCCGGGGGTACCTTCCAGTCCCAGGCGAGCCAGTCCCGGGCGAGCAGGTTCCGGGCTTCGACGAGGACCTCGTCCACGGATACATCCGCGACGAACGACGGGTTGTGGGGGCATCGCCCGTGCGCCTGGCTCGCCCCACATTCCGGGCAGGTCGTCTGAAAAGACGTGGCGATGCGGTGGCGGGCCCGTTCCAGCGGCCCAGCGTTGATCACATTGCCGCACCAGAAGACGCCGACGGTCGGAATACCGAGTGCACCGGCGAGGTGCCGCGGCCCCGAGTCGTTACCGATCATCAGGTCGGCGGTGGCGAGAATCCCCACCAGGCCGGGCAGGCAGAGGCGGCCGGCCAGGTTCACCACGGGCCCCGACACGCCCGCCGCGAGCCGTTCAGCGAGGGCTCGCTCGGCCGCTACGCCGACGATCATGATGCGAGCGCCGTCCGCCGCGAGCGCGTTCGCGACTCCGGCGAACCGGTCGACGGGCCAGCGCCGACGCGGATCGCTCGCGCCGGGATGCAGAACGACCAGTGGGGCGGCCCCGGCCGTGACCTCGGCGCCGGCCGTGGCTTCGGCGCCCGCCGTGGCTTCGGCAGCTGCCATGGCCTCGGCGGCCGCCCGGCGATCGTCGGCCGTCACGGTCAATCCGGGGTTCAGGGTGACGGGGGAAGCCCCGACGAGTCCCACGATCTCCAGGTTGCGCAACGTCTCGTGTTGCAGATGCCGGAACGGAACGGACCGGTGCAGCGGCGGCGCTCCCACGTCCCGGCCACCGGCGGTGAACCGCGCGCCCAAGGCGTGCACCAGCGGGGTGGAATGGGCGCCCCCACCGTGCAGCTGCAGCGCCAGGTCGTAGCGGGCCGCCCGGTGGCGCCGGACGAACGCGCGCACCTCGTCGTCGGCTCGAGTGCCATCCGTCCGTAGGTCGTCGGTGGTGGCGGAGGTCGGGGCCGTACCGGTCGGCGAGGGTCCTTGCGTGCTGGTGGACACGCCGGGCCAGGGCGGGATGGCCGCCACCTCGTCCCAGGGTCCCGGGCGGCCCGCCAACAGCTCGACGTGCCAGGGCAGACCGAGGTACACCAGATGCGCGTCCGGATAGGCCGCCCGCAGCGCCTCCAACGCCGGCAGCGCCAACACGAAATCGCCGAGCCCGCTGGCCCGCAGCACCGCGATCCGGCGCACGCCCTCCAGCGGCTCCCGGACGAACGGCCCTAACCCGGCCCGTTGGCACCCGTCCTTCTCGGCCATGTCGTTCCCCCTCGCCCGCGTCCTACTCTCTACCCTGCGCCCCTACCCCTGCGCCCCTACGCCGGCGTTCTTCCCGTCCGCGCTTTCTCCCGATCCACGTGCTCCGCCGATCGACGCGCCCGCGTGACTCGTCACTACCGATCCGGATATTCCTCGTCGGACGCTTCGGCCCCGCCCGGCGCTGTCGAGATTCTCCGGATGCGTCGCATGAGCCGAAGATTCGCCTGCCGCTCGGCGAGCCCCCGATCACCCGATCGGGGGCTGTCCGGCCCCGCGAGACGCGACCATGGAGATGTGGTGATCTCGGTGGAGCGGCGGGTAGCGGTGGCGACTGGTCCGGAATATCTGGAACTGCACGTCGAAGAGCTACGGCCGGAGGGTTTCCCAGCCGACGATCCCCCGCCGGAGATTCCCCGGCCACCGGTTCCCCCGCCCCTGGACCACCTCCGGGCGGACGACCGTCCCCCGAACGAGGCACGGGCCCAGGATGAGACGCGGACCACGACGTCCGACGGCAGCCCGGGGACGGTCCGCGGCGGGCGTGACGATATCCCGGTCCTGCTGCTCCACGGGATCGCCGGCACCACGGCGGGCTGGGCCGCGGTGGCTCCGGAGCTCGCCGCGTCCCGCCGTGTGATCACCTACGACCAGCGAGGGCATGGCGCGAGTGGCTGGGCCACGACGGGCCGGGCGGGTTACAGCTTTGATCAGCTGGTGGCGGACCTCGCGACGGTGGTCGACGTGCTCGGGCTGCCCGCCGTCCACCTGATCGGCCACTCGATGGGCGGGGTGGTGGCGCTGCGCTACACGCTCGACCATCCGGGACGGGTGCGGTCCCTGGTTCTCGCTGACACCGCCGCCGCTCCCGCCACGGGCACGGGCGGGATTACGAAGCGGGTCGTGTCCGTCCTGCTGGCGGGGGCTGCGGCGATCGCAACGGCCGTCCACGCCGGCCGGAACCGCGCGGTGGCGGGGCTCGGCCAGATGGATCCGAACGCGATCGTCGCGCTCTGGCGGGACCTGAGCAGCTATCCGTCCCTCACGGAACGGTTGGGCGAGATCGGCGCCCCGACCACCGTCATCGTTGGTGAACGGGACTTCAGTCTTCGTGACGCCGCCGAGACGCTCGCCCGATCCGTGCCGGACGCCCATCTCGCGGTGATCGCCGGTGCCGACCACAATCCACACGCAAGCCGCCCGATCGCCTGGCTGACCGCCGTGGAGGATCATCTCACCCGCGCCGACCAGATATCCACCGATCTCATTCGCTGATGTCACCCAGCGTCCTATCCCCGAGGAGGCTGTCACCACCCCGTCCGGCCCAAACCTGCTGTACACCGCCCAGCACACCGTGATGAACCACCGCATCCTGGTCAATGCGGAGATCGGCCCGCATCACCGCGCGGGCGACAGCGCGGACCACCTCGGTCGGCGGCTCACCCTGATTGATGCCGACCCGGTCATAACGTCACTTGATGCACCACGTTCCCGCTCGCTGTCGCCGCTCTCCAGATGACGGCGGCCCGTCCCGCAGGATCACATCACTCACGAGCAGGGCAAGAAGCGAATCACGCACACCCGCACCGGCCCGACTGATGCGGTCATGAACCGCGGACTGGCCATCCCAGACACTGAGAATTCCTGCGATTCTCTCCTGTATCGACCGTGGTGGTAGGAGGAGCGGCATCGCTCGCATGGTCCCGGAGTTCAGCGTGGGTACCGCCGACCCGCTGGCGTTACGGAGGGTCCAACCACGAACCACGGGAT
>NZ_CDXDOR010000099.1:8991-17364 GCF_978021225.1 Frankia sp. CeTa3Moorea
AGGTAATAGAGGAGATACCGAGATTCGATCGCCTGGTACGGGCGGAGGCGAAGACATGCCGTCCCGAATAGCCAGCCGCGATGATCATCGGTGATCGGCGCCTGGCAGCCGAAAGGATCATGTCATGAAAAATCAACCGCGTCACCGGGATTATCACCGCCCGACGACGACCGGGGCGGTGGGTACCGCGTGGTGAACCGGGCTGGGCTGGGCTGGGCCGGCGCCGCGGACGTCGGCCCGGGCACCGGCCGCGCCGGCATGGGATGATCTCGCCGTCCACCCGGCTGGAAACGGTGAGGGGAGCAGGTTGACGGCGGTATTCCTGAAGATCGCGATCGGGCTCGCGACCAGCGTCCTCAGCGGTGGATCGGTCCGGCTCTGGCAGCGGGCGAAGAACATTCGTGCCCTGCGTCGCGAGGCGGAGTTCTTCGGCCTGGAGGCCGGCGGCACATGCCTCGTTATCATGAACAACACGTGGGACGCGCCCGGAAGTGTCAGCCGTCACGACGTCCATGCGATGATCGAGGTCGCCACGCTCGCCGGCGAGCTCGGCTGCCCGATCTCCGTGCACTCGTGCGACGAGTTCTACGACATCAACGGCGACCGCACGGAGTTCTGCCTCGGCGGCCCCGAGTCGAACCCTCGCACCGGCGGCCACCTGGCCACGCACCTGCCGGGCGTCGCCGTCCGTCCCATCGCACCGGGCCAACCCGATTCCGGGGCCTTCGTTGTCGGCGAGCGGAGTTTCCTTCTGGAGAAAGGCCGCCGAGAACACGCGCTCGTCGCCAGGTTCACGCCTCCCGGTTCAACCAGGCCGGTCATCCTCATCTGCGGCCAGACCGCGGTCACCAACCGGGCTGCGGTATACGGGGCGGGGTCAAGCAGAAATACCGTGACCTGGCGAGAACCATCGCCTCCGTCGATCGATTCTGCATCATTTTCAAAATAGAATTGAGCAGTACCTACGGCTATCAGGCGGTGAGGCTGGATAGCGACGTGACCGTTGCCGCATTCACCGATCACTGATGCGATCAAGGCCGTCGCGGTCGCGCGGGTGCCGGCGAGACAGATGCCGGAAAGATCGGGGGACATAGTCACGCTCCGCGGGCCGAAAAGCGTGCCAACGTCCCCCGAAGTCCCGGCGAGGATCATGGCCGGCTTGTCGAGGAACTGCTCGGCGAAAGCACCTGGATACCCGCGCTCCTGATCGCGGCGGCGACGGTCCGCCCGCGGACCCGGTCGGGCCATGCCGGCCGACCGGTTGACTTCGAGTGCGCTCCCACCGCTATGGTCGGCGTGGGGCTGGTTTCCTCCCTCGTCCGCAGGTGGGGGATTCCCGGACCTCGCGGGCCGGGTTCCTGCTTCTTTTCCCGACGGGAGGTTCCAACGGATGCGTCACCGACTACCGTCGGTTCGGTCTCCCTCCATCTCCACAGGATCTCCACAGGCGAGCACGGCTCGTCTTCTATCCGGTCTGATGCGAAAGGGGGTGAGCGGCGTTTCCTCCTCCGCGTGAACGCGGAGGTCTCCACGCCGCACATACCATGAAGTACCGCAAACTCGCCCGGACCGGCGTCGAGGTCAGCACCCAGTGTCTCGGCGCCATGATGTTCGGCGCGTCCGGCAACACCGACCACGACGAATGCGAACGCATCATCCATCGGGCCCTCGACGCCGGCATCAACTTCATCGACACCGCCGACATCTACTCTCAGGGTGAGAGCGAGGAGATCGTCGGCCGGGCCATCAAGACCCGCCGCGACGACATCGTCCTTGCCACGAAGTGCTTCAGCCCCATGGGCGACGAGCGCAACTCCCACGGCGGCTCGCGGCGCTGGATCATCCGCGCCGTTGAGGATAGCCTGCGCCGCCTCGGCACCGACTACATCGACCTCTACCAGGTCCACCGCCACGACTGGGACACCGACCTCGAGGACACCCTCGGCGCCCTGTCCGACCTCGTCCACGCCGGCAAGGTCCGCTACCTCGGCTCTTCCTCCTTCCCCGCCGACTGGATCGTCGAGGCCCAGTGGGCCGCCCGGCGCCGTAACAGCGAACGGTTCGTCTGCGAACAGCCCCAGTACTCCATCTTCGCCCGCTCCATCGAAGAAGCCGTCCTGCCCGCCGCCCAACGCCACACCATCGGCATCATCCCCTGGAGCCCGCTAGCCGGCGGCTGGCTCACCGGCAAGTACCGGCGCGGCGAGCAGGCTCCGGCCGGATCGCGCTACTCGCCCCAGGGCTTGCTCGGCCGCCGCCAGAGTCAGGCACTCTCCGAGGACCCGAACGCGCCCGCCCGCTTCACCGCGCTGGAGGAGCTGACCACCGTCGCCGAGCAGGCCGGCGTGTCCCTCACTCACCTCGCGCTGGCCTTCGTCGACAGCCACCCCGCCGTCACCTCGGCCATCATCGGGCCCAAGACGCTCGCTCAGCTCGACGACGTCCTCCCGGCGGCCGAGATCACCCTCGACCAGGCGACGCTCGACGCGATCGACGAGATCGTCACCCCCGGCACCGACATCGCCGGTACCAGCCACTACAGCGGTAACCCGGCACTGCAGCCGGCATCCCGCCGCCGGACGGCCCACTGACGGACGGACCGCTGACGGACGGACCGCTGACGAACCACTGACGGCCCACTGACGAACCACTGACGGATGGACCCACCGGCGTCAGCGTTCCGTCAGTGGGCCGTCGCCACGACGCCTAGGCGGTCACCGCCGTCCCCCCAGGGTGGCCAAAGTGTCAGTGGTAGCCGGCATGCTGATCCCATGACGGACAACGCTGATCCCATGACGGACAGACGAGAACCTCCCACCCCCGCGATCGTCTCCGACGGGCTCGTCAAGCGCTACGGCGAGACGACGGCGCTGGCGGGCGTCGACCTGACGGTGCCGGCCGGCACCGTCTTCGGTCTGCTGGGCCCGAACGGCGCGGGCAAGACCACGATCGTGCGGATCCTCGCGACCCTGGTGCGCCCGGATGCCGGCACCGCCCTCGTCGGCGGCTACGACGTGCTGCACGACAGTCACCGTGTGCGCCAGCTCATTGGGCTGACCGGCCAGTACGCCTCCGTCGACGAGATGCTCACCGGCACCGAGAACCTCGTGATGATCGGCCGGCTGCTCGGCCTGCCGCGGTCCGCAGCCAAGGCGCGGGCCCGGGAGCTGCTCGCTGACTTCCGTCTGGACGACGCGGCGAACCGCTCTGCGAAGACCTACTCCGGTGGCATGCGCCGGCGACTCGACCTGGCCGCGAGCCTGGTGGGGCGCCCGCGCCTGCTGTTCCTCGACGAGCCGACGACCGGCTTGGATCCGCGCAGCCGCAACGAGATGTGGGACATCGTCCGCGACCTCGTGGGCGGCCAGGGCGTCACGGTGCTGCTCACCACCCAGTATCTGGAGGAAGCCGACCAGCTCGCGGACGAGATCGCGGTCGTCGACCACGGCCGGGTCATCGCGCAGGGCACGCCGGACCAGCTGAAGAACCGGGCCGGCGGCCAGACCCTCGAGGTCCGCCCGCTCGACGCCGCAGACGTGGCGCTGGTGGCAACCACCGTCGCGGAGGTGGTCGGCGCGGCCCCGGCGGTGGCGGGCACGCTCGTCAGCGTCCGGGTCACCGACCCCGCCGTGCTGCCCGCGGTCGTCCGTCGGCTCGACGACGCCGGGGTGAGGGTGGGCGAGCTGGCCATGCGCGGCTCCAGCCTCGACGAGGTCTTCCTGTCCCTGACCGGCCACCCGGCCACCGCCTCCGGCCAGGCCGCCACCACAACCGACACGGCCGCGAAGATCCCCGCGGCGACGAGGAGCTGAGCTGCCGTGACGACCCTGACCAGCCCGACCACGCCCACCCCCGACCAGCCACGCTTCTCGACGCACGGCACCGCCGAGCCGGTCGGCGCCGCGCGGGTCACCCCGCTCGACGCGCTTCGCCACACCGCGACCCTGGCCTGGCGCACGCTCGTCCAGGTCAAGCACAACCCGATGGAACTGCTCGACTTCAGCGTGCAGCCGCTGATGTTCCTCCTGCTGTTCACCTATGTGTTCGGCGGGGCGATCTCCGGCTCGACCTCCGACTATCTGACGTTCGCGCTGCCCGGCATCATCGTGCAGAACACCCTGTTCACGACCCTGAACACCGGCATGGGGCTCAACGCCGACCTCACCAAGGGCGTGTTCGACCGGTTGCGCTCCCTGCCGATCGCCCGGTCCGCGCCGTTGGCCGGGCGCATCGTCGCCGATCTCGTCAAGCAGATCTGGGCCATCGCTATGCTGCTCGGCCTCGGATACGTGCTGGGTTTCCGCATCGAGACCGGCCCGCTGCAGGCGCTGGCCGCCTGCGGCCTCGTGGTCCTGTTCGCGCTGGCGATCTCATGGATCTCCGTGCTGGTCGGGATGCTCGTCTCGGAGCCGGAGAAGGTGATGGCCTTCGGGTTCACCCTCATCTTCCCGTTGACCTTCATCAGCAACGTGTTCGTCGAGACGTCGTCGATGCCGGGCTGGTTGCAGGCGTTCGTCAAAGTGAACCCGGTGACGGCCCTGGCCGACGCGACCCGAGGCCTGCTGGTCTCGGGCCCGGTGGCCACGCCGACCTGGCACGCGCTGGTCTGGGCGGCGGGGCTGGCCGCGGTCTTCGCGCCGCTCGCCCTCACCGCGTTCAAGCGCCGGGTCTGACCGGTGCCGGGGCGACGCCGCAGCATCCCCGGAGGCAGACAAGCCGTCTTCCGGGTCCTGAGACGATGCGCTATAGTCACCCGAGCCAGGCAACATAATGGGGGTTCACATGAGTGTCATCGTCGCCATGACTCTGAAAGTCGATCCAGCGGCTCTTCAGCAGCTGTTCGCATCGAAGGCGGCTATCTTCATATCCGTCGCCGAGCAGGCAAAAAAGGTGGGAGCCTTGCACCATCGTTTCCTTGCCGGCGACGGGCAGGTCATCATCCTCGATGAATGGGATTCCGCGGAGGCATTCCAGGAGTTCTTCACCAATCAGCCCGAGATAGCCGCCCTCATGCGGGACGCCGGCGTCGAGGGACCCCCGGAGATTCAGGTCTGGCAGCCGATCGAAGGCGCGCCCGACACCTTCTGAGCGGGCGCGCGGGACACGGGCGGGGGACGGCTACGGCTCCCCGTATCCGCGCCGCGGACCGGACTGGCGCCCCCGCCCGGAATCGTCATTACCAGAGTTCATGATGAGATCTTTGAGAACACCCGAAGCGGTCAGGTGTTCCGGGTGTGCAGCAGCATGTGAAGCTCGTTGTCCCAGTCGATGCCGTTACTCTCCCGCCCCATTGGAACCTGCCCGTGGCAGTCGGCGAGAAAGGCGGTGACCTTCGACTTCGCCAGCTCAAGATCGGCATGCCCCGACGGGCTGGACAGGGACACCGTGATCACCGACCGCCCCTTGGACGCCGTCGGCCAGATGCGCACGTCGCCGGCCCCGGCGGGAACCTCGATCCCTTCGGCTAGCAGCGCGCGGGCGAAGATCCAGGTGATGGCCTCTTCACCGGGACGTAGGATCAACTCGACGGCGAAGGGATCAGCCGGGTCGTAACGGAGTGTGCCGGGAATCGCTTCTCGCTCCCCCTCCTCCGTGACGTAGTCAACGGATAGATCGCGCGCCACGATATGCGCGGGCGTCGAGCTGTGACGGAGCATCGCTGCCTCCCAACAGGTCGGATTCGACACTGTTCAGCATCGCGCCTGGCGACGCCCGGTTTGGCCGCCCGACGGGCCTCTCTGGACGGGCGGATCAACCCGGCACGGCCGGGCCGGTCGGCATAGCCGGCGAGTGAACGCAACGTCACGATTCCATCGCTATTTTGTCACGGTTTCGGCGACCCCACGTCGAGAGATTCCGGCCGAGTCCGCCGACGGGTGCGGCGATGACCTCGTCACTGGCCCGACGGGTGCCGACGCTGGCCGTCGTACCGGTGGGAGGGAGCCGGCCCCGGCCGTCAGGACCATCCGCCCCCACCGGACGGCCCGGACGGGAACCATCCGGGCCCTACGGCACGACGGTGACCGGCCAGCGACCGCCGCGGACCATCCGGCTCGCCAGGGAACCGACCAGGCGGTGCCCGGCGCTCTCGGACGCCCCGATGACGACCATGTCCGCCTGTTCCTCCGTCGCGCTCCGCTTGAGCGCCTCGAACGGATCGCCGGCCCGCACGACGAACCGGATGGGGACGCCCAGCTCCTCGGACCGCTCCAGGATCGCCTCGCGCACCTCACCGATGACCGAGTCGATCACTTGCTGCATCGCCTCCCCGGCCGGCGCCGGGGACATCGCCGCCCACACCGAGGGGGCCGCGACATAGACCACCACCAGTCGGGACGACTGGCGGCGGGCCAGCCCGGCCGCGTAGGCTGCCGCGCGCATCGACGTCCGCGACCCGTCGACCCCGGTCATGATCACCTGCGGGCCGTCCGTGCCCAACTCGAAGGGCCCCCGCTTCCAGGAGGGCCCGAAGTCCTCGACCGACAGCACCGCCCGGCCTTCCGCAGCATTCACACCAAACAGTCTTCCCCGTCGACCGGTGCGTCGGTGGGCGCGGGTCGACGTCCTCCTCCGGCGGATCTCAACCCGTGAGGACGTAACCCAGCACGCCCTCGACGGTGAAGACCTCGCCTGCGGTCGAAAAGCCGGACGGTTAACCTGGCAGGCCGCTCCAGCGGGCCTGACGGGCAATCCGGCGGCCGGCCCTCGTCAACTCAGCCGCAGGGAGCCCGGTAACTCATGTCCCTGAAGGCGGTGCTCCATTCACCGGCGGTGATCCGGTTCGCCGGATCGGCGCACGCGGTGTCCGCGAGCCGGCCGGGCTCGGCGTCCCACAGCCGCAATGTCCCGTCGTGACCAGCCGAGACGACGACGCCCGTGCCGGAGACGAAGGCGATCGCACTGATCGGCTGGGTGTGCCCGTGCCACTGGGTCAGCAGGATCGGCCTGTCCAGACGGGAGATGTCGGTCAGCCGGACCGTCTCGTCATCACCGGCGGATGCGACGACGTCGGCACCCGTCTCGAAGGCCACGCTCTGGACCCCGCCCAGAGAGCCGGTGGCGACGCCACGGGCGGGATTATCCGGATACCGCACCTCCCACAGGCGCACCGTGGCGTCGACGCCGCCGGAGACCAGAACGCCTCCGTCGCCGGTGAAGACCACGGACCGCACCCCACGGCTGTGCCCGCGCAGGATTCCACCCGCGGTCGGCCGCGCCGCGTCCCGGATGTTCCACAGATGGACGGTGCCGTCGTCACCAGCGAACGCGAGCAGGGTGCCGTTCGGCGCGAAGGCCACCGAGCGCGCTCCCCCGGTCTGACCGTCCGCCCGGACGCGCTGCTTCGGATGCGCCGGGTCCGTGACATCCCACAGCGCGACGATGCCGTCCGCACTGGCGGACCCGAGAGTGTTGCTGTCCGGGCTGAAGGCCACCGACTGCACCGCGCCGGTGTGGGCCTGGATGGTCGACCATCGGACCAGCTGGTCGGGGTCGTGCAGGTTCCACAGTCGGATCGTGCCGTCGGAGTGGCCCGCGGCGAGCAGGCCACTGTCCCGGTTGAACGCCAGCGACTCGACCCAGCTGCGGCTCGACACCGAGACGGAGGTACGCCGGACCAGCTCGGTCCGACCGACGACTTCCCATACCGTGACGGTTCCGTTGTCGCTCCCCGCCGCGGTCCAGTGCCCGTCCGGGCTCACCGCGAGCGCCAGCAGGGCACCCGTCCCGACGGGGATGGTGGTCGGGGTGATCCCGGCACCGAACAGCGCGATCATCGCGCTCCGGGTCCTGGCCGAGCGCGGCTCGGCGCGGTAGGCCGCGAGCGCGAGCCGGCGGGCGAGTCCCGTGTTGCCATCCTGGAGGAGCAGCGCCCGCTCGGCGACCGCCTCGGGCACGCTCGTCTCGGTCCGCGAGCCCCCGCCCCTGGTGGACACGATGGCGACCGTCGTCACGAGCACGGTGACGGCGGCCGCCAGGGCAACGATGATCAGCGGACGTCGGTTGCGGGCCCGGCCGCCCGGTGGCGCGGTGGACGAGGACCTCTGCGACGACGAGGACGACCGCTGAGACGAGGACGACGGGGACGCTCCTCGCCCGGTGTCCTGGCTGTGTTCGTCATCGGTCCAGACCGTCACCAGAGCATCGGCGACGTCCCGGGACCGGGACGACGAGCCGGCGCCCGGCCGCCAGCGGGCATCCGGCCCGGACGGTGACGCCTCGCTCCCCGACGAGGACGACCCTAGCCCGGGAGAAGACGACGGGCCCGGAACCGACGAGGGCTCCGGCGGAGACGGCGGGCCGGACTGGGATGGTGCCCCGGGAATGCCCGGCCCCGGGAACGAGATCAGGTTCGCGGGCGGCGGGGGTCCGATC
>NZ_CDXDOR010000099.1:17442-19842 GCF_978021225.1 Frankia sp. CeTa3Moorea
GATCGGACCCGCGAGGTCGGCGTCGCTCGCCGGCGTCCCGGAGGCGCCGCCGGGAGGCGTGTTCAGCGGCCGGATCAGCGCGGTCACCTCGGACAGGGACAGCCCCTTGGCCACCATCGGGGCTTCGGCACGTAGGTCCAGAAGACGCGCGTAGAGCTTCTCGGCGGTGGGTCGCTCCGCCGCTGCCTTGCGCATCGCATCGGAGACCAGGGGCCGCAGGCTGTCCTCGAAGCCGTCAAGCATCGGAGGATCGTTGACCGTCCGGTACAGCACGCTGGGAGCAGGGCCGTTACCGAACGGGTAACGACCGGTCCCGGCGAAGATAAGGACACCGCCCCAGGCGAACACGTCCGCCGCCGAGGTGACCTGCTCGCCTAAGGCCTGTTCCGGCGCCATGAACGCCGGCGTCCCGAGCTGGCGATCCCCGCTGAGTACCGTCGCGGAGTCCAGGGCGCGCGCGATACCGAAATCGATCACCTTCGGTCCGAGCCGGGACAGCAGGATGTTGGACGGCTTCAGATCCCGGTGCACGAGTCCGGCCTGGTGGATCGCCATCAGCGCGGTGGTCATGCTCACCGCCAGCTGATGAAGCTCCGCCGGGGTTAACGGGCCGCGCGTGCCGACCGCCTCGGACAGCGTCGGCCCGTCGACGTACTCGGTCACCAGATAAGGCGGATCGGCGGTGATGTCGACGTCGAGGACCGCCGCCGTGCAGAAACGAGCGACCCGCCGGGCGTTGTCGGCCTCCTGCTTGAGCCGGCTGCGGAACTCGGCCAACCGGGCGAGATCCGCCCGGATCAGTTTGACCGCGACCAGACCACCGGCGGTGTTCTCCCCCAGGTAGACGGTCCCCATCCCACCCGCGCCGAGACGCCGCACCAGCCGATAGGGACCGACCTCGGTCGGTTCGGAGGCAGCATGATCCGCGGGCCTGTCCACGGGCCTGTCCGCGGGTCGGTCCGCGGGTCCACTCCGGCCGGGTGGGTGGGACATTAGATGATCACTCCCGCCCGAGGTTGTCGAGGATCCCGAGGTTGTCGAGGGTGTCGGTCAGCAGTCCACCCGCACCGGTAACACCGGGTAACACCCGGCAACACCCGGTAATGTCTGGCGGCGCATGGCACCTAACGGCGCTGCGACCTGGCGCGCCGACGTCCACGGGCCGCTATCTGGTAGTGCACGGCCAGGAACGACAGCGCCAGGAAGAGCGGAAGCAGCACCGATGGAGGCGAAGCGCTGGTGTCCGCGGAGACCAGCACCATGTCTATACCGGCGGTGAGGTTAGCTCCGCAGGCGGCGGTGACCGGACGGTAACCCGGCTGGAAGCTGGCGAACTGGACCACGGTCTCGAACGTGCCGTCCTGGTCGGCAACGGTCCGTCCGACCAGCTCGCCGCCCGCGGTGAGCATGGCCTGCGACCCGGGTCTGCAGCCGGCACCCCGGGCGAACAGCGTATCTCCAGCCGTCACGGCGCTCCGGTCGAACAACAGCTCACCGGGACGTGCCTCGCGTGCCACCGGCTCCCCCACATCCGGCTCTGACACGCCGGGCTCGGACCCGCCGGGCTCGGACACGGGTGTGCACACGCCCAGCACGCGCACCGTCCCCTTCGGGCAGCGGGACAGGGTGGGTGCCGCGCACTGCTCGTCGAGCGGAACCGCGAGGCCGCCGGGGCAGAGCCGGCGCCCGGCGGGGCAGTCGAGCGTCGCCGCGCGCACGGAACCGTCCCAGCAGACGACCGGGACCGGCGGGGATGGCCGCGGCGGCGGGCAGGCTTCGCCCACGGCGACGCCGACCACCGAACCGGGGCAGGCCTTCTGCGGCAAGGGGCACTGGTCGGCCGATCGGCGCACGGACCCGTCCGGACAGGTAATCGAGGTCTCCTTCTCCCCGTTGGAGCCCGGCTTGGTGGAGTCGGTGACCGGGGACGAGGTGATGGGAGGTGACGTGGTCTTCGTGTCCTCCGTGGGAGTGGGGCAGGGCGTCGCGTCGACCAGGCCGAGCGGCAACGCGGGGGCGGGCGTCGTGCATTGCTGGGGACCGCCGCCATCACATCCTGTACCTGTATCTGTACCTGGCATTGATGTCGACACCGACGCCGGCCCGGAGGTGCACCGGGGTTGTGGGCAGGCACCGTTCGGCGGTGATGACGCCGCTGCGTCGGCCGATCGAGGCGTGCTCGGTGGGCAGGCCGGAGCGTGCTGGTCGCAGGGGCCGCCCGCATTGCCCGTGGCTGCGGCCGGGCAGGCCGGCGAACTGGGCGTGCAGCGCCCACCAGCGTCCGTCGTCGTCCCCGACGGGCAGATCGTCGTACTCGGATCGGAGTAGGGAGACGGGGTACCGCTGGGGGTCTCCGGGTTCGGTACCGGGTTCGGCGCCGGCTTCGGCATGGGCGGTGGG
>NZ_CDXDOR010000100.1:0-19642 GCF_978021225.1 Frankia sp. CeTa3Moorea
AGCTGGTGGGGGCTGGTCAGGTCGGTGACGTCCCACAGCCGTATTCCGTCGGATGCTGCCCCGCCGGTCGCGAGGGTCCGTCCGTCGGGGCTGAACGCCACCGATGCCACGGCGCCGGGGTAGCCGGGGAGCAGCGGGTGGAGCTGGTACGAGCTGGTCGGGTCGGTGACGTTCCACAGTCGCACCGTTCCGTCATCCCCGGCGGTGGCGAGGGTGCCCCCGTTCGGGCTGAACGCCACGGACGTCACGGCGCCGGTGCGGCCGGTGAGCAGGGGGTCGAGCTGACGAGGGGTGGCCGGGTTGGTGACGTCCCACAGCTGGACCGTCCCGTCGACGCCGGCGGCCGCGAGGGTGCCCCTGTCCGGGCTGAACGCCACGGACGTCACGGCGCCGGTGCGGCCGGTCAACGGGGCGCCGAGTAGGTGGGCCGTCCCGCCAGGGGTGATCGGCTGCGGATCGCCCTCGCGGACGGCGAGAGAACCGACCCCGGCGGCCACGAGAACGGCGAGAACGGCGAGGACCGCGGCGGCCGTGCGGTGCACCTGCCTGCGATGATCAGAGACCGGACGGCGGGCGGGGGATGCGGCGGGCCGGACGCTGTCCGAAAGGTTGATCGTTTCAGGATTGGGGGGTGCCGGGCTCCCTCGGGTGGGCTCGACTGTCGCGGCGTGACCGGTTGGGACCTTGGTCGTCGTGCGCAGGAGCAGGGCGCGAGCACGGTCCGGGAAGGTCTGCGGTTCGTCCTCGGGAAGGGTGAAGGCAGGCGTGCGACGGGACAGGACGGCGAGGACCTGACCGGCGAACGAGTCGGCGCGCATGGTCAGCCTCCTGTCTGGGGGTTCGATACGGCCGGCTCTGTCGCGGCGGCTGTCCTGGGATCGAGGGGGACGGCGCGGGCGAGGCGCTCCACGACCAGGGGGGCGGCAACCCCGACCGCGAGGGCGGCGAAGGCGGTGTCGACCTGGCCCGAGGCGCCGGCGGCCGCAGCCAGGCCGGCGCCGATGGCGAGACGGACCAGTTCGGCAACCAGGTAGGCCCAGGGGCCCGCTTCCTGGGATTTCCCGGTCTGCCAGGGCCACCGGCCCCGTCGGCGGACCGTGGTGTAGAGATCGAGACCTTCGACAGCGAAGCCGCCGAACAGTCCCCACAACGCCACTTCAACCCCCATCATGATACGGAAAGTAGCCGATCAGCCTGGTGGCGTGGAAGCTGGGTCGGCCCGCTATGGATAGCGGCCACGGACAGCTGCCATGAGAGCCGCGATGGAAAGCCGTCGGAGCAGGCGGCAACGGAGCGCCTGAACAGCCGTGCGTCTCGGCTGGAACACCGGGGGCGGCCCGGGTGTTGCCCGCGACATGAATTCTGTCACCTTCGCGATCACCTGGGATTACCGTTGCCCGTTCGCCCGCAACGCACATGAACACGTTTTGACTGGTCTCGCAGCCGGTGCCGACTGGAACGTCACCTTTCTCCCGTTCTCGCTGGGGCAGGCGCATGTGGAGGAGGGGCAACCCACCGTCTGGGAGAAGCCCGAGCAGGACTCCGGGATCCTCGCCCTGCGGGCCGGCGTCGTCGTCCGCGACGAATATCCGGAGCTGTTCCCCGCCGCGCACCGGGCGCTGTTCGCGGCGCGTCACGACGAGGGCCGTCACCTGGAGGACCGTGCGGTTATCCGGGAGACGCTCGTTGGGGTGGGGCTGCCCGCCGACGAGGTGCTCGCCCGGGTTGACGATGGCGCTCTCGACAAGGTCCGTGCCGAGCACGAGCAGTACGTCGCCTCGCATACCGTCTGGGGCGTGCCGACCTGGGTCGCCGGTGACCAGGCCGTGTTCGTCCGGCTGATGAGCCGTGCGCCGCTCGGTGCCGACCCGGCGGGTTCCATCCGTGCGGTGGAGCGCGTCGTCGACCTGGCGGCCGGTTGGCCCGAGCTGAACGAGTTCAAGCACATGTCCATCCCACGCTGATCTTCCACGCCGGTTCGGTCTGTCCCGGTATACACCCACGGCGCCGGGGATGGCGCCCGCGCCGCCCGCCACCCCTCTGCCGGCGCCCGGCGGTGTCAGACGTTCAAGCCGTGTCAGACGTCCAGGCCGTGTCAGACGTCCAGGCCGTAGCCGCGGGCGATCGCCGCCAGGCCGCTGACCCCACCCTGGCCGAGTGCCCGGAAGCGCCAGCCGTCCTGATCCCGGTAGAGTTCACCGAACAACATCGAGGTGTCCCGCGCGGCGGCGGTGGTGAGGTCGTACCGCACCAGTTCGTCATCGGTCGACGCGTTGACGACCCGGATATAGGCGCCGGTCACGTCGCCGAAACTCTGGTGTCGATAGTCGGCGTTATGGATGCTGACCGGGAAGACGATGCGCGTTATCGCACTGGACAGCAGGTTGAGACGCACCTCGATCTGTTCGTCGTCGCCCGCACCCTCACCGGTGAGGTTGTCACCGCGGTGCACGATCTCGCCGCGCGGACTGCTGAGGTTGTTGTAGTAGATGAAATAGCTGCGGTTGGGGGCTCGCCCGTCCGCTTGCAGGGCAATGGCGCTCGCGTCCAGGTCGAACTCCTCCGATCCGGGAGCATTTGGATCCCAGCCGAGGCCGACGGTGATGTGCGTCAGTCCGCCGGTGGCTCCGGTGAGCGCGACGCTTCCACCCTTGACGACGTCAATGCCCACGGTTCTCCGATCCCACGACACTCTCTGGCCCGGCGGCCCCGGCCAGCATGATGTTCGCGATACGTGACTACCCAAGCACATGCGTGTGTCGCTGGTGCGCGCATCCAGGAGACTGTCTTGATCGGTACCGATCAGTACCGATCAGTACCGACCGCTACCGGTCGCGACCGCTGGTCGCGAGCGGCGACGGGTGTCCGACGACCGGTAGCCTACCGGGGAGGAATGGTCACCGACCGATTGGTGTCGGCATCGTTACGCAGTCTCCGGGATCGTGGCCGGGGACGGCCGTGGCCACCGGCGGCATCGGCCGGCCCGAATTGGCTAACGTCGGCAACCGTGGATCGACTACCGCTGCTTGTTGGGTCCGGCGACATCGCTCGGGCGCTGGGTCTGACCCGCCAGGCGGTCGACCATCGGCTCCGGGTCGATCCGGCCGCGCCGAGCCCGGCTGCGGTGGTAAATCGCACCGCTACCTGGGGCGGGACCCGGATCTGGTGGCGAGCGGAGATTGATCGTTGGCTCCGGCTCGAACCCGAGCACTGGGAGGTGCGCTGAGGGAGGTCGCCGGGAAAACGCGCCGACGGAAATCTGACGGAAAGCAGAAAGTTCCGCCCGGGGCATCCGGTGGCTGGCGGTAGACGTCCGCGGGACGCGGGACGTGGGATGTACTCGATGGACCGGCCTGCTCCCGCCACGTCTATGTTGGACGATCGTTGTTGAACGATCATTGAGGAAACCGGGCGGACTGCTATCGCCATGCCGCCGGTCGGCTGATAGCGTCTGATGCCACCGTCCGCTGGGTGACGGTAGGTTCGGGGGCGCATGGTGCAGGCTTTTGAGGGTACCCGATGAAGAACTACTTCTTCATCTCCTATGCGGCAGATGAGGATCGGCGCTGGGTGCAGCGCTTTCACGCCGATCTCGAGTACGAGCTGCGGGTTCAGGTTGGCTCCGCGGTGGGCGGAATCCTGGACACCCGCCCGCGTCCCGGCATGGACGCCGACCTGGCCCTGGCCGCCGGCGCCGGCGGAACCCGCGTGATGGTGGCGCTCTGTTCCGATCCCTTTTTCAGGGACGCCTGGTGCGGGCGCGAGTGGGAGGTCTTCCACTCGCGCATCGAAAATTTCAGCAAGGCCGGTGCGACCAGGCTGGAGGATGGTTTCATCCGGGTGCTGTGGCGTCCGGTGCAGGATCCCGTCCCGGCGGTCGCGACGAAGGATCTCGCGGACGCGAGCGCGGGACTCCCCGACACCTACCGCCAGCGCGGCCTGCTCTGGATGATGCGCAAGATGCTGCTCGGGGCGGGCGGATACTACTGGTTCGTCCGTATGTTCGCGGCGCGGATCGTCGCGGCCCAGCAGATCACCCTGGACCCGGTGCCCGACCTCGCGGTGCGCCGCGCCGCCGCGGCCTTCGGCTCCCACCCCGGCTCGTCCGGGGACCCGCCGGAAGCGATGCCCCCTTTCCTTTCGCTGGCCGGGTCCGTGAACGGGAACGTGAACATGAACGGGAGAGCCGGTTTCCGGACCCATGGCGACGGCGACGAGGCGCGGCGCGCGGCTTCGATCGGGACGGCATCCCCCGTGCCCACGCCGACGACCACCTCCTGCCGAACCACGCCGCCGGCGGCGTCTCACGTACCGCCGCCGCAGACTCCGACGGCGGAGGTCTCCCGTTTGGTCGCCATCAGCTACGTCGGCGCCGACCAGGAGTGGGCGGACTGGCTCGAATACCTGCTGCGCCGCGGCTCCCACCGGGTCGTGCAGGTCAGATGGGCGCAGAGTAGAGGTGAGCGGCTGGCCGAGACGGTTGACCGCATCGCCGCGCGCCGGCCGGATGTGACCGTGGCCCTGCTGTCGCGGCACTACCGGTCGCCCCGCCCGGAGAACCCCGGCGAGACCGAGATCGAGGCGTGGGAGCGGCTGGGGCTGGCGGGACCGCTCGAGAATCAGGTCATCCGGGCGGTCATCGACCGCGAACCGTTACCCGAGCCGCTGCGGACGCTGCCGAAGCTGGACCTGAGCCGGTTCGAGCCGACCGCGGTCGACGGACTGCTGGCGGGGATACAGGCGGGAGCCCGGCGATGAACGCCTATGCCCGGCCCGGTCGCCGGCCCGGCGATGCGCCCCCGGTGTGGCGCAGCCGCCGGGAGAACGAGCTGTTCGCCGGTCGCGACGACGAGCTGGAACGCATCTGGGACGGTCTGGCCCGGCATCGGCGGGTGGTGCTGGTGCCGGAGGGCGACCAGTCCGACATCGGGGAGACCGAGCTCGCTGGCGAGTACCAGCATCGGTTCAAGCTGCGCTACGACGTCTCGTGGTGGGTGGACTGCTCGACGACCGCCGCCGTCCCCGGGCAGATCGGCGAGCTCTACGAGCGGGTCCGCACCGGACTTACCGGCCCCGCCCCGGGCGCGGCCGGCGCCGGGCCGGAGCCCAGCGCGGGGTGGTTGGTCATCTTCGCGGGTGTGGGCAGTCCGGATGAGGTGGCGGAGTTCCTGCCCGACGGCGAGGCGCATGTGATCATCATCGCCGACCGCACCGTGGACGCCTGGCGGGACCGGACGATGCCCATCGGGCCGTTGCGTCGTCGCGAGTCGGTCATGCTGCTCACCAGCGCGGCGCCGATGGTCGACCCGGCCACCGCCGCCCAGCTGGGGGAGCTGGTCGGACACCGGCCCGCCCTGCTCGCGGAGATCGCCGGGTACCTGATCCGCGAGGCGGTCGTGACGCCGGAACTGTGTCGGCGCCTGCTGGAGATGGCGGCGTTGCGGCCAACGCCGGCCGTCCAAGACGCCACCGGCGGTGACCAGTCGTCCCGGGCCCGGGCGATGCGTGATTCCGGACCCCCCGCCGTGTCCGGGGCCGCCGCCGGGGCCGGGGCCGCCGCCGGGCCCGCCACCGTCATGGTCGCAGACGAGGTACGTGACCCGGTGGGGCGCGACGCGCCGCGGGCACCATCGATTCCTGT
This sequence comes from Frankia sp. CeTa3Moorea, assembly GCF_978021225.1. Taxonomy (NCBI): domain Bacteria; kingdom Bacillati; phylum Actinomycetota; class Actinomycetes; order Frankiales; family Frankiaceae; genus Frankia; species Frankia sp. CeTa3Moorea. The sequence continues at coordinate 5,642 of NZ_CDXDOR010000100.1, forward strand.
GATCAACAAGCACGGCTGGCCCCCCCGGGAGGTCGACGAGCTCGTCGCGGCCCTGATGCGGGTGGAGTACATCGCCGACCTGGCCGGTTTCGACCACTGGTTCGACGAGCTGGCGCGGATCCTCGGTCGCACGGTCGCGCTGACCTCCCCGGTCGTCGCGGTCCGCCTGACCACGCTGGTCAGCGAGGCGGTCGGCCAGCCCGATCCCGGCATGCTCGACGCCCTGGTGCAGGCCCTCGACCTGGTCGCGCCGCGCGACGACCGGTCTGTCGTGGACTTCCGGCGCTTGGTGGCCGAGCTGCGATCCCACTGGAGCGGCACGGGCTCGACGCTGCTCGGCGTGTCATCACCGGTGCCCGCGCACCAGTTCGCCTCCTGGCCACCGCTCGAGCTGCCTGGACCGCCCTCCTCGCCCCCGCCCAGCCACGGGCCGTCGGGCGCCCCGACCTACTACTTCTTCACCAGCCACGCGCACCGCGACGACCGGGATCGCGTGGCCATCTTCCATCGGGAGCTCGAGCTGGAGCTGCGCCGCAAGGTCAGGCGCCGGATCCGGCCGACGGGATTCTTCGACGCCGACCGGCTGGGCGGCGGGGAGCACTGGCCGACCTCGCTGCGCGACGCGGTGCGCACGGCTCCGGTGCTGGTCGCGCTGTGGTGCGACGACTACTTCGAGAGCGACTGGTGCGGCCGGGAGTTCGGCGTCTTTCAGGAACGTATCCGCCGGGCGACCAAGCCGGGCGGGAACCCGCCGTCCGGGATCATTCCCGTGCCCTGGCTGCGGCGGGACGCCGAGGTACCCGAGGCGGCCCATGAACTCCACATCGCGCATATGGAGCTTGGTCGTCAATATGACAACCTTCCAGTCCTGGATTTGATGCGCCATCCTGCCGCCTTCGCGGAGTATGTAAGTCTGCTGGCCTACCGGGTCATGGATGTCGCTCGCGACCAGCTGCCGCCGTTGGACGCCGAGGCGACGGAGCTCGTCCGTTCCCCGTTCCACCATCAGCCGTGAGCTGCACGGAGCCGTGATGAGCTGCACGAACACCCCACGGCCGGCACCCGGCGGCAGCGCGCCGCGACCGTCCCGCCGCACCCGGGCCCCAGCGGTGAAGAATGTGGTCCGACCTGTGCGAGCTGCCGTGGACGTGGGAGGACCGGGTGCAATGGTAGGGCGGAGGCCCTGCGCCGGAAAACGGCGTGAGGGGGACCTGTGACACCGTTCTTTCTGGTTCATCACGCGCTCGCCTGCGGTGACAGCAGCTATGTCGAACGTTTCTTCGGAGATGTACAGAATGCGGTTTACGAGCGCCTTGGTTATCGCGAGGTGTTCACCGGCGAGGCGGCCGGCGCGGCGGAGCCCTCGGCGGCGGGGGGCCGCTCCAATCCCGATGCGCTCCTGGCGCCGGTGATGGTGGCGCTGTACTCGGACGCCTACTTCACCGACCACCAGTGCCTGCTGGAGTGGTCGCTGTTCCGGGAGCGGCTGCGGTGGCACCACCATTTCACCGGTCGGAGCTCCCCGGCGCTGGTCGGCGTCCCCTGGTCCATCCGATCGGTACCCGTGCCGGCTCAGATCGCGGAGGCGGGGATGCTCGTCGGCGACTTCGGCGCGGGCTACACGGCGAGCGGCGCGTTACAGCTGATCCGGACCGGCTCCGCCTCGGTCTGGTACCAGCAGTTGACCGAACGGGTCAGTGAACTGATCGTGCGTGCCCGCGGCGACGAGCCGCCGGCACTGTCCACGCGTGACGCGGAGTTCGTCGAGCGGTCGGGGCGGACGGACTGGGTGTCGGCCGGTCGGGGCCCGGGCACCCGCTGGTCCGTCGGCGGCTCCGCGACGCTGCTGATCCCGCCGGCCCAGACGGCTCCCCTGGCCCCGCCGGCCCAGACGGCCCCCCTGGCCTCGACGGTTCGCACGGCTCCGGCCCCGGCGGCCCTGGCTCCGGCCCGAGCCGATGGCCGGGAGCGTCGATGGCGGATGGCCGATCCCGAGCACACCCGTCGACCCATCCTGCGTCGTGCCGGCGCCGCCGAACTGGACGATGACGATGACTGAACTTTCCGAGCAACCACCGGAACTTTCCAGGCAACCACCGGAACCGGCGGGTCACGACACCCCGGGCGGGCGCGCCGGCAGGCCGGCGCAGATCATCACCTTCTACTCCTACAAGGGCGGTTCGGGGCGCACGATGGCGCTGGCGAACATCGCCTGGCTGCTCGCCGCCTCGGGTAAGCGGATTCTCACCGTCGACTGGGATCTGGAGTCTCCCGGCCTGCACCGGTATTTCCGCCCGTTTCTGCAGAACAGGGAGCTGGACTCGAGTGATGGCGTCACCGAGATGCTCCAGGGTTTTATCCGGGAGATCGACCGGCTTCAGGATGCGTCGCCGTCGACACCCGCGGAGCAGGCCTCCTTGCCGGACGCCGACGCGGTGCGCGAGATCATCGCCCTGCACGGCGACTTCCGGCACAACATCGAGACCATCGAGTGGCCCGGGTTCCCGGGCGTCGGGCGGATCGACTTCCTCGGTCCCGGCCGGCAGACATCCACGAGCGCGGTGCTGGCGGCCACGGTGCCCTGGTCGACGCTGTTCGAGGAGGCCGACGGCCAGGCGTATTTCGCCGCGCTGCGTGAGCGGATGCGGTTCGCCGACTACGACTACGTCCTCATCGACAGCCGGACCGGCACCTCGGACGCGGCCGGCGTCTGCACCCAGCTCCTGCCGGACACCGTCGTCATCGGATTCGCGCTGAACAACCAGTCCATCGACGGCGGCGCCGGGGTGGCCCGCGAGATCCGGAACAGCAAGCGGGACATCCGGGTGCTGCCCGTCCCGATGCGGGTCGAGGACACCGAGCAGCGCAAGCAGGAACTGCGCCGCCGCGCGGCGTTCCATGCCTTCCGCCCGGTGCTGGCTGACCTGTGCGGTTCCGACCCGGAGGAACAGCGGAGCTTTCTGATCGGCCTGGAGATCCCCTACAAGGCGGTCTACGCCTACGAGGAGGTCCTGGCGGCCTTCCAGGAGGATCCCGCCAGTCGGCTCGGCGTCCAGGCCGCCTACCGGATGCTCGCCGGAGAGCTCGCCGGCGCCCCGATCGATGCGCGCGGCGTCCCGCCGCAGGACCGGGAGCGGGTGCTGCGGGACTTCGAGCAGTACGGACCGCCCGCTCCGCGGTCGGTGACGATCTTTGGAGCGCCCGAGGACCGGCCCTGGGCGGACTGGCTGGCGTCGGTGCTGGGAGCCACCGGGGTGCGGATCCGGCCGTTGCCCCCGACGGCGCTGACCCCCGCCGACTTCCCCGCTGTCGAGTCACTGATCGTGATCGGATCACCGCATCTGGGCCCGGACACCCCAGGTGAGTCCCTGGTGCGCGAGCAGGTCCAGACCCGGATCCGCCAGCGCGGCTCGCGGGCGGGGGTGGTGGTCGTCGAGGTGGGTTCGATGCGGCTCGACCCCGCCTACCACGGGGCCGAGATTATCTCCCTGCCCGCGCGGAACGAGCGGGACGCGGGGGTCGTGGTCCTCGAAGGGCTGGGGCTGCCCGTTCCGCGGGCCCGGCTCGATGACCTGCCGGTGGTCGCTCCCCGGTACCCGGCCCGCCGGCCCCGCTTCTGGTCGGTGCCGGCCGGGTTCGCCCAGCCGTTCATCGGGCGGCACGCGGTGCTGGACGAGCTGCGCGACCGACTGCTGCTGGGGGGCCGACCGAGCGGGCTGTGCCCCCTGCTCGGCCCGGACGGCGTCGGGAAGAGCGCCATCGCGGCTGAGTACGCGCACCGGTTCGGCTCCGACTACGACATCGTGCACTGGATCTCGGCGGGTGACGCCGCCTCGGTCCGGGCGGGCCTGCGCGACCTCGCCGAGCGGCTGCGTCCCGGCAGCGACGTCCCGGGCGCGCAGCGCTCCCCGAGCGAGCAGCTCGAACGGGTCGCCCTGGACGCGCTGCGCCAGGGCGACCCCTCACCGCGCTGGCTGCTCGTTTACGACGGCGCCACCGACCCGCAGATGCTGGCCGGGCTGCTACCCGTCCCGACCAGCAACGGTCATGTCCTGCTGACCTCGGCGGACCCGGCCTGGGACAGTGAACCCGGCGCGCTGTGGGTGGGCCCGTTCACCCCGGCCGAGAGCCGGGCGTTCCTGCGCCGGTGGCTGCCCGAGGTCGGTGCGGACCGGCTGGCGATGATCGCCGAGCGGCTGCGGCATCAGCCGTCGGGCCTGCGCACCGCAGTCGGGCGGCTTCGCCAGGACCGGCGGGGAGTGCCGGTCGACGACCGTGCTGTCGACGCCTACCTCACCCAGATCGCCGGGGTCGCACCCGAGCAGGCGACCTGGACGGTGTCGTTCGAGACCCTGCGCACCAGCGACCGCGCGACCCGGCGGGCGGCGGCCCGGCTGCTGGAACTGTGTGCCTTCCTGGCCCCGCAGGGCGTGCCGCTCGGCCTGCTGGAATCCCCGGTGATGCTGCGCCATCTCGCCGAGGCGGTAGGGGACGACGCGATCGCCGACCCGACCGTGCTGCCCGAGCTGTGGGCGGAGATCCGTAAGCCCCGGCTGGCCGAGATCGACACCGCACCCGACGGTCAGTTCCGCCTCGCCGCGCGCTGGCAGCGGCTCCTCGTCGAACGGATGCAGCCCGCCGAGCAGACCGCCGCCCGCGAGGTGGTGCTCGGCGTCTTCGCGGACATCGCCGCGGCCGCTCCGCGGCCCTCGGCCGCCGCGGGCTGGCCGATCTACCGGATGCTGGAAGGCCAGATCCTGGCCTCCGAGGCGATGGAGAGCCCGGCACCCAAGGTTCGGCAGTGGCTGGTGTCCCAGGTGTATGTGATGTGGCGGTCCGGCCGGCTGGAGCTGGGCCGCGGCATCGCCGAGGAGGCGTTGCGCAGATGGCGCGACCTGTTCGGAGCGGACGACCCGCTGACCCTGCGGATGGCCACCCACCTGGCCATGGTGCTCCGCGGCCTGGGACGGTTCCAGGAGGCGTACGACCTGAACACCGACACCCTCGCCCGCCAGCGGCGCCATCTGGGCATTTTCCATCGCCACACATTGATCACCGCGATGAGCTACGGCATCGACATCCGGGAGCTCGGCCGGTACACCGAGGCAGCCGCGGAGGAGAGCAGCACCCTGGTCGGTTTCCGCGACCGGCTCGGCGAGAACCACCTCGACACCCTCATGGCTGCGAGCAACCTCGCACTGTCCACCTTCCTGGACGGGCGGGCCCGTGAGGCGCTCCACCTGAGCCTGGACACCATGGCGCGGCTGCGCCTGGCGGGGGCCGAGGGCACCTCGCAGTTCTGGTGGCTGCAGGCGCGGGCCGGGATCTGCCATCGGGAGCTGGGCGAGCTGGAGCAGGCGGAGCGGTTGCTGCGGGAGGCCGCGACCAACCTCGCCGGCATCGAGGGGGCGACGACGCACCTGACCCTGCGCTGCAACAAGCATCTCGCGGTCGTCCTGCGCCTGCGGGGCAGCCCGGACGCGGCGAGCCGCCTCGCCGGTGAGACGCTCGAGCGCTACACCGAGATCTACGGGGCGTCCGACCTGGGCACCCTGGCCTGCCTGCTGAGCCGTGCCGGCCACCTGCACGCGCTGGGCGAGCACCACCGGGCGTCCGTCGAGGCCGAGTCGTGCCTGCGGGAGTATGAACGTCTCCACGGCCCCGAGCATCCGTTCACGAACGTCTGCCGCTCGGATCTGTCCATCTACCTGCGCGCGGACGGGCGGCTGGCGGAGTCCCGCGTGCTGGCCGAGCAGGCCCACCTCACGCTGGTCGACGAGCTCTACCAGCACCACCCGTTCGCGCTGGCCGCCGGGGTGAACCACGCCGCGAGCCTGGCAGCCCTCGGCGAGACCGAGGCGGCCCGGGCGCTGAACGAGGATCTGTTGCGCGAATCTGAAATGTCGCTGGACAGAAGCCACCCCTACCTCCCGATAATGCGGGAGAACCTGGCGGTCCTCACCGGCCGGCAGGCCGGCGGCGGGCGTGGCCATCGAGAAGTCGACATCGACATCTCCAGCATCTGAGCAGCGTGATGAGGCCGAGCGACGAGTGCACGGTGGCAATCCACCGGCGGCCGGTCCGCCCGGACCGGGGTTTCCGGTCCGGCGTCGGCCGCCACCCGCCGGGAGCGGCAGAAGGATGAGCTGATGGTGACTGTTCCTGATGATGTTGTCGAACCCCACATCGTCACCGCGCCGCATGTCGGTGACGAATACAACGGCATCCGGCAGAAGTTCCGCGGGGCGGTGGCCGGCACGGGTGCCCAGTATCTCGAGTACTACGTCCACGGATTGCCGACGGTGTCGGCCGACCTTCTGCACCATCCGCGGCTGGCCGACTATTTCCATGGTTCACGCACGGTGGAACGGGCCCGCCGGGACTACGAGATTATCGGCCGGCAGCTGAACCACCGGATGACGGAGCTGAACACCTCGCTGGCCGGTCTCGCCAACGGGCGGCTGATCCGGACGGTCTTCGCCGCGCAGGATCGGGCGGTGCTCTACTTCGACGTCGACGAGGGGCAGTACATCGTCGGGGTCTCCCTCGGCGCGGGCGCCATCGAGTCCGCTGACCTGACGCTCTCGCGGACCGCGACGGAAATCCGGGCGGCCCGGGGGGTCGGCGACCCTAACTACGGCGGCTATCACCGGGGGGACGGCACGTTCCTTCCGTCGCCCACCCGCGCCGACGGTAGCCCGGACACCGGCTCTCATCCATTCGTGTCGCTGCCGAGGCCGTCGGCGCCGGTGTTCGCCAATCCCTGGGCATCGCTGATCAAACGGCGTTGGTCACCCGCCGGGGACTCGCGGGAGGAGGAGTTCCAGGCCCAGGCCGTCAGCGTCCTGAAGCCCGGTGACCTCCAGTACATGGCCCTGGTGCGCGGCGGCACGGTGAGCGCCGCCGACCTGATGGACCACGACGACCTCAACGAATTCTTCGTCGGTCTGAGCCGGGAGGCCCGCCGGGAGGGTTTCGTCAAGGTCGCCGCCGAGTTCCTCGCCCTGAGCGATCTGCTCGACGGTCTGCTGCGATCGGTCCTGAACCGCCGATTGACCCGCACCGTTCTCGACGTGGAGAAGGGCGCGCTGTACTTTCATCGCCTCAGCCGTGACGAGTTCCTGATGGGCGTCACCCTGGATCAGCGTCGGGTGTCCGAAGCCGACCGCCGCTTCCAGTTGCTCGTCCGCCGACTGACGGCTTCGGACAGCCGTTGAAAGGCGTCAGATGACGCCAGGTGAATCCCGTCGATGGACGGGATCATCGTCGATGTCCTCGCGTATTCTTCGTCGAGCAGGTCCCCGCGTCGCGCCGGCGCATACCCGTTGGTGGGGAGGCCCCACATTCATGGCCCACGATCTGATGCCCGTGCCGTCCGGTCTGGTGGATCTCTGCGAGGTCGACGCCGACCAGCTTGCCTTCCTCGCGGGCCCACCCTCGGGAGAATGGCAGCGTTGGATCGCCGCCTGGATCGGCCACCCGGGCGGGCCGCTGCCCGAGGACGTCGCCCTGGCCCTGGGCGGGGATCTGGCCCTGGGCGGGGATCTGGACCTGGCCGGCTACCTGCCCAGGACCACATCCTTCGGGGAGATGCCGGACGGCACCGACCCCTCGAAGCCGCCGCGTCCGCCCAGGGCCGCCGCCTGTCCGGGCGGACGGCCCGCACCCGGTGGCGCCATGACGCCCGGTGGCGCCATGACATCCGCCTCTCGGCGGCCCGCCCGTCGGGTGGTCTCCCCACCCGCCGCCCGGCACCGGATCACCCCGCGGGACATCGAGGCCGTGGCGGGCGGGCCGCCGGGTGCCGCACCGCTGCGCGAGCTGCTGCGGGGTCAGATCAGCAAACGGATGCTGATGCTGTGGGCGCTGCTACGCGGCCTCGAGAACGCCGACCTCGACGACGCGACACGCACCTGTGTGGATGAGGCGCTCCGCGTGCTCGGGGACGCTCAGCGGCGGGCCCGCGACGCCGTCCACGACCTGCTCCTGCACCCGACGATCGGGACCTGGCTCGCCGGCAGCCTGCGGCGGTGCTGGCACGGGTCGGCCGGACCCGACCTCGACCGCCTCGGTTACGTGGGTGGGATCGCGGTGGCCGCCGCCCTGCGGGCCCGGATGCCGTGCCGGGTGCCGGTGCGGATCATCGACGGGCTGGTGCCGATCCCCACGGTGGGCGTCGTCGGGTCGGGGGTCACGAGCGGTTGGGGCGTCGCGCACGTGTCCGACCGGCGGGTGACGCTGAGTGGCAGCCCCGGGCGGGGACCGGCCGGTGGTGACGGCTGGACCCCGGCGCGCACGCTGTCGAGCACTGTCGACGGTCACCGGATCGCGCTGACGCTGGAGGACACCGACCCGTTCCGGGCCGCGGACACGCTTCCCCTGGCCGTGGCCACGCGCTGCGATGAGGCGGCGGCGGCCCGGTGGCAGCGCCTGCTCGACGGCGCCTGGAGCGTGCTCGCGGGCGACGACGGGGCGCGGGCGGAGGAGGCCGCCGCGGTCCTGTCGGCGCTGGTCCCGTTGCGTGAGGTCCCGGATCGGCCCGGCACCGGCGTCACCGTGATCGACGCGCTCGGCGCGCTGATGGTCAGCCCGCCGACCGACGCGCTGTGGCTTGCCGTCGCCGTCGTGCATGAGGCGGCGCACACCAGACTGGAGATGCTGAGCGATCTTGCGCCCCTGATCGGCCCGCACGACGGCTCCATGCACTACGCTCCCTGGCGGCCCGACCCCCGGCCACTCGCCCCGCTGCTGCACGGCGCCTTCGCCTTCGCCCAGATCGCGGCCTTCTGGGCGGGGCGGTGGGCCCGGGACGGCGCCGGGTCGGATCTGGGCGCGGCGTACGAGTTCGCCTGGTGCCGGGACGCGGTCTCGGCGGTGCTGCCCGTGCTGCGGGAGGCGGCCGGGCTCACCGAGGCGGGCCGCCGGTTCGTCTCGGCCCTGGGCGCCAGGATCGACGTCTGGATCGCCGCTGACCTGCCGATCGCGGTTACTACCACCGCCGCCACCGTGCTGCGCGACATCGCCGTCGTCTGGCGGCTGCGCAACCGCCGGCCCGACCACGACCACATCGAGAGATGGGCGCGGGACTGGGCGGCCGGTCGGCCCTGCGGACGGCCGGTACCGCCGTCGTCCCGCCTCGTCCCCCAGACCGAGCCGTACAGCCCGCACCGCCACGCCCGGCAGGCGCTGACCTCGCTGCGGTTCGCCAGGCCTGACCGGTTCGCCAGGCCCGACCGGTTCGGCGGGCTCGCTGGTTCTGCCGGGTTCGCTGGTTCTGCCGGGCTCGATCCGGCGGCCTGGCCCGTCAACGCGACCCTCGGGGACCTGCTCTACGTGCGCGGAGACCTCGGCCGCGCGGCCGAGGAGTTCCGCCGGGAGCTGCAGGCCCGTCCGGGGCGGGCGGAGTCGTTCGCGGGGCTGGCCCTGGTGCTGGCCAGACGGGCCGGGGGACTGGAGCGCCGGCTCTACCTCGACCACCCCGAGGCGTTGCTGGCCCTGAGCGTCCGGATTCGGGAGCTGACCGGGTCCACCCCTGACCCGCGCACGCTCGCGCGGTGGATCGCGGCGGGAGGCCCCGGCCATCCGGATTGCTCGTGGCGATCTCTCGAGACGAGGCCGCTGCCGGTCGGTGCCCGGCGGTAACCCGACGGCGGGGAGGCCGTCCCGCCGGGGGTATGCCGTGCCCCCACGCGGCCCGCGGTGTGACGACCCGGCGTCGACAGTCGGTGTGGGCGGTTGACGGCCGCATCCCGCTCCGTTCGCGATGACGCAGTCGGCGAATCCGGAACAGCGAGTTTCCGCGGGCCCGCGTTGACTTCGTGCGCACTCCAAGTCCTAGCGTCTTCGTATGGCCACGATCGAGGCGCCCACGGTGACGTCCTCCCCTCCGGCCGTGACGCCGTCTCCGGCCGTGACGCCGTCTCCGGCCGTGACACCGTCTCCGGTCATGGTGGCGGAGCCGGATCAGGGCTGGTGCGCGCGGTTGGGCCCGGCGGTCCGCCCGGATGGATGCGACCGGTCCGTTGATCCGTTCGCGGTCGGTCCGGGGGGTGAACCGGAGGCCGCCGGGACCCTCACGATCGCCGAGGCCGCCGCGGCCACCGGAGTCAGCGCGCACACGCTGCGGTACTACGAGCGGGCGGGGCTGATGCGGGACCCGGTCGCCCGTGCCTCGTCGAGCCATCGGCGCTACACCGTCGAGGACGTCCGCTGGGTCACGTTCCTGACCAAGCTGCGGCTCACCGGCATGCCGATCCGGGAGATGGCGCGCTACGCCGAGCTGGTGCGCGCCGGGGAGGGGAACGAGGCGGAGCGTCTCGCCCTGTTGACCGAGCATCGCCGCCGGGTCCTGGCGCGCCTCGACGAGGTGCAGCGCAACCTCACCGCCATCAACGTCAAAATTGGCATTTATCAAGACGTCTACCAGGAGAGGACCGTCCGCTGATGCGCAAGGTCGCGCTAGGAAGCCAGGGCCTGGAGGTCTCCGTCCAGGGTCTGGGCTGCATGGGAATGTCGGAGTTCTACGGCGCTGGCGACGACGCCGAGTCGGTCGCCACCATCCACCGGGCGCTCGACCTCGGGGTGACGCTGCTGGACACGGCGGACATGTACGGCCCGTACCGCAACGAGGAACTCGTGGGACGGGCGATCATCGGCCGCCGGGACGAGGTGGTGCTGGCCACCAAGTTCGGCATCATCCGTGACCCCGCCGACCCGACGGCGCGGGGGATCGACGGCCGTCCGGAGTACGTGCGCTCGGCCTGCGACGCCTCCCTGCGTCGCCTCGGCGTCGACCACATCGACCTGTACTACCAGCACCGGGTCGACCCGAAGACGCCGATCGAGGATACCGTCGGCGCGATGGCCGAGCTGGTCAGCGCCGGCAAGGTGCGGTACCTCGGGCTCTCGGAGGCGGCACCGGCTACCATCCGTCGTGCCCACGCCGTCGCCCCGATCACGGCCCTGCAGACCGAGTACTCGATCTGGTCCCGCGAGCCGGAGGCCGAGATCCTGCCGACCCTGCGGGAACTCGGCCTCGGGTTCATCTCCTACAGCCCGCTCGGGCGTGGCTTCCTGACCGGCACCTTCCGCTCGGCCGCGGACTTCGCCGCCGACGATTTCCGCCAGCACCTGCCGCGGATGCACGGCGACAACTTCGACGCCAACCTCGCCGTGCTCGCCGAGATCGAGAAGCTTGCCGCGGAGAAGAACGTGACCCCCGCGCAGCTCGCGCTGGCATGGGTGCACCACCAGGGCGACGACGTCGTGCCGATCCCTGGCACGAAGCGGCGCCGCTACCTGAAGGACAACGTCGCAGCCACCAGCATCACGTTGACGGCCGCCGAGGCGGAGCGATTGGGCGCGGCGGGGGCGGACGTGGCGGGCACCCGCTACCCCGACATGTCATCCGTCAACGGATAGCGAGGCCCGGTCGAGTCCGCCGCGGCGGCGGGTTCCGCGTCGCCCGATTCCCCGATGGTGGCGCTGGAGCCGTGAGAACGGGAGTCGGGAGAGGAGCCGCGACGCGTGAGGTCGGCGACGAGCAGCAGACGCGGTAACCCACCCCACGCACGGTGAGAATGTGGGTGGGCGCGGACGGGTCGGCCTCCACCTTGCGCCGTAGCCGGCGCACGTGGACGTCCAGCATTCTGGTGCCGCCGAAGTGGCCGTGCCCCCAGACGCGTTCCAGGAGCTGCTTGCGGGAGACGACCCGGCCACCCGCGACAGCCAGCTCACACAGCAGAAGGAACTCGGTCCGGGTGAGGTGCTGGTCCTCGCCGCGCCGGCTGACCACGCCCTCGGCCGGCCGGATCTGCAGCTCGCCGACGCTGAGCGCGCTGGCCGTCGACTGTCCCGGGCGGGCACGGCGTAGCAGTGCCCGGATCCGCGCCAGCACCTCGGCGGTGACGGGGGGAGCAGTGACACAGTCATCCGCCCCGGCCTCCAGTCCCGCGACGATCCCGGCGGGATCCGACCGCCCGGCAACCATGATGAGGGGAAGATCCCCGGCGGCGCGCAGACGGCGGCAGAACTCCAGCCCGTCGATGGCCGGGGCGCCCGCTCGCGCGTCGACCGGTTTGACCGATTTGATCTGCTTGATCGGTTCAATCAAGGCTGGGACGGTGTCCGGGCAGCCGTCCGGCGGCGGAGAGGCAGGGTCCGTGGTCGAACCCGTCCGCCGGGCCGGGACCGGGGGCAGGCGGGCCAGGACCAGATGGACCTGGGCGGGTCGGGCGACCAGGTCGGCGAGCGCCGCCTCGCCGCTGCCGGCCATCTCGACGGCGTACCCCTCGCCGAGCAGGGCGGGGACGAGGTCCCGGTGCATGGCGGCCTCGTCGCCCACGAGCAGAAGTGTCGTCCGCACCAGAGACATTTTCCCGGATTCGCGACGGTCGGAACCGTGAGTTGGCCCGCCACCTGTCCGCCGCCGACCATCCGCCGCCCTCCGGCCTTGCCGCCCTCCGGCCTTGCCGCACTCCAAGCTGGCCGGACCCGGCGATCTCAGGCGTCGCCGGTGGGACCGTCCTCCAGGTCGCCCTCGGTGCGCAGGTACAGCTCCTGCAGCGCGTCGAGAGTCGCGGCCTCCGGGTGCTCCCACAGGCCGCGCGCCGCGGCCTCCAGCAGCCGTTCGGTGATGCCATGCAGCGCCCAGGGGTTGGACTCGGCGAAGAACTTCTGGTTCTCCGGGTCCAGCGCGTAGGTTGCGGCGAGCCGTTCGTACATCCAGTCCGCGACCACGCCGGCGGTGGCGTCGTAGCCGAACAGGTAGTCGACGGTGGCGGCCATCTCGAACGCCCCCTTGTAGCCGTGCCGGCGCATCGCCGCGAGCCACCGCGGGTTCACCACCCGGGCGCGGAAGACCCGGGAGGTCTCCTCGGACAGCGTCCGGGTGCGGACCGCCTCCGGCCGGGTGCTGTCGCCGATGTAGGCAGCCGGCGCCCGGCCGGTCAGCGCGCGTACGGTCGCGACCATGCCGCCGTGGTACTGGAAGTAGTCGTCGGAGTCGGCGATGTCGTGCTCGCGGGTATCGACGTTCTTCGCGGCAATGGCGATTCGCCGATAGGCCGATTCCATGTCCTCCCGGGCGGGGATGCCGTCGACCCCGCGGCCGTAGGCATAGCCGCCCCACGTCGCGTACACCTCGGCGAGGTCGGCGTCATCGCGCCAGTTACGGCTGTCGATCAGAGGCAGCAGCCCGGCGCCGTACGCCCCCGGCCGGGAGCCGAAGATGCGCAGGGTGGCCCGCCGTTCGTCGCCGTGCCCGGCGAGGTCCGCACGGGCGTGGGCGCGCACGAAGTTGTCCTCGTCGGCCTCGTCGAGGCCGGCGGCGAGCCGGACCGCGTCGTCGAGCATCACCACCACGTGCGGGAACGCGTCCCGGAAGAAGCCGCTGATGCGCACGGTGACGTCGATGCGGGGCCGGCCGAGCTCGGCGAGGTCGATCGGTTCGAGCCCGCTGACCCGCCGCGACGCCTCGTCCCAGGTCGGGCGGATGCCGAGCAGGGCGAGCACCTCGGCCACGTCGTCGCCGGAGGTGCGCATCGCGCTGGTTCCCCAGGCGGACAGGCCCACCGACTCGGGCCAGGTGCCGGTGTCGGCCCGGTACCGCTCGAGCAGGGAGGTCGCCATTGCCTGGCCCGTCTCCCAGGCGAGCCGGCTGGGGATGGCCTTCGGGTCGACCGAGTAGAAGTTCCGCCCGGTGGGCAGCACGTTGACCAGGCCCCGCAGCGGCGAGCCGCTGGGACCGGCCGGGACGTAGCCGCCGTCGAGGGCGTGCAGCACGGCGGTGACCTCGTCGGTGGTCCGGGCGAGCCGCGGCACGATCTCCGTGGCCGCGAACCGCAGCACGGCCGCCACCGTCTCCCGGACCGGGTCGGTCTCCGCGTCCACGTCCGTGCCTGCCGGGCCGTGGACTTTCCTTGCCTTTCCAGAGGCTTTTGTGTCCGGTTTATCCCTCTGGATAGGCAAGGGGGGCAAGGGGGGCAAGGGGGTGGTCGTTGG
>NZ_CDXDOR010000101.1:0-19590 GCF_978021225.1 Frankia sp. CeTa3Moorea
CGGGGCGGAGTACGTCCGCCCCCCGGGAGGCCGGGCCGTCTCCGACCAGCCCTCTAACTGGTCCCGGTCAGTCCGGGCCGCTCGCCATCGGATTCATGAGATGGCAGGGCGCCCGGCCATGCCTGGGCAAGCCGCCAACATCATCACTTCCATCAGTAACATCCCCATACGTCCCCGCAGCGGGACGATCACGGCACGCATGGACATTGCGGCGCATGGCGGCTGGGCAGCGGGGGAGGACGGGTCGTCGGTGGGTGCTCAAGGACGCAACCGGCTGGAGCTCACCTGGGCAAACAAGGACCTCCGACTGCTCTCCCACGGCGAGGACACCTACGAGTGGGTCGACCCTGCGGACTGGCGGGTCTCCGAGGTGCGCCTACTCGACACGGTCGCCGAGGTCGGCGAGACCCCTGACGACAACCTGCGCATCCATGGGGACGCCCTGCACGCGCTGACCTCACTGGCCTCGGTCCCCGGATACGCGGAGCGCTACCTCGGCAAGGTCAAGCTGGTCTACATCGACCCGCCGTTCAACACCGGGCAGGCGTTCACCCACTACGACGACGCGGTCGAGCACTCGGTATGGCTGACGATGCTGCGCGACCGGCTGGTCCAGATTCGCCGGCTACTGGCTCGCGACGGCTCGGTCTGGGTGCATCTCGACGACGCGGAGGCGCACCGGGCACGCTGTGTGCTCGACGAGGTGTTCGGCGCGGAGAACTTCGTGGCCACGGTCGTCTGGCAGAAGGCGTACTCACCAAGAAATGACGCGCCAGCGTTCTCTACTGATCAGGACTACATTCTCGTCTACTCGAAGATGCCGGGTTGGCGGGGCAACCGCTGGGATCGCCTCGCGTCCCGCGACGCCCTGTATAGGTCCGCCGACGGCGACCCGCGTCCGTGGGTCTCCGGCGACCCGGCGGCTCCGAGTGCCCACCGCAACCAGACCTGGGTCTACGCCATCCAGTCGCCGTTCACCGGAGAGCTGGTGTATCCCGCCAAGGGGCGCTGCTGGGGCCAGAACCAGGACGCGATGCAGGCGATGGTCGAGGAGTGGGGCGTTCCCTACCGGCGCCAGCTGCTGGACGACGACGCCCGGCGCGCCCTCATCTGCGGCGTCCCGATCTCCGCACTCCGCAAAGGCGTCCCGGCCCTGATGGTCGACATGGGCCTCACGAAGGCCGAGAAAGTGGTCCGCGCGCGGCACGCCGAGGGCAGCTGGCCACGCCTGTACTTCACCAAGGGTGGTGACGGCGGCCTGAAGCTGAAGCGGTATCTCGACGAGATCAGCTCAACCCGGGCGCCGCAGACGCTCTGGCTCCACGCGGACGTCGGCCACTCGCGGTCCGCGAAGCACGAGATCAACCTGCTTTTCCCGACGAAACACCCTTCGCCACTCCAAAGCCCGAACGGCTCCTTCAGCGCATCATCCAGATCGGCTCTAACCCCGGCGACATCGTGGTGGACTGCTACGCAGGGTCCGGGACGACGGCCGCCGTAGCACACAAGATGGGGCGGCGATGGGTCGCTGTCGAGGTGTCGTCCGAGACGGTGGCGAGGTTCACGCTTCCAAGGCTTGAGAAGGTCGTCAACAACCAGGACCCGGGCGGCGTCACCTCGGAGGAGACCCCGACCGGGGAAAGCCTGCCTGAAGGGGTGCTTCCGGGTGCGGCCCGAGAGGCCGCGCGGACGCTCGACGCACTCGCCAAGGCAGGGCTGATCGACGGCGTGACCGGGCTGGACAAGGACACGACCAAGAAACTGCTGAGCACGCTTCGCGATCTCGACCGGACCAAGAGAGAGGTGCTCTGGGCCGGCGGCGGCGGCTTCCGACAACTCGCCGTCGCGCCGTCGCTGTTCACCACCATCGACGACATCGTCGTCCTCGCCGACTGGGCGACCAACGGCCGGCTCGCCGAGGCGGTGTGCGCGCAGCTCGGCTACGACCCCGAAGTCGACCCGCCGTTCGCCGGCCGCCGCGGCAATTCCCGTCTGACCGCGATCGACGGCATGCTCACCGCCGACATCGTCGACTACCTGATCGGCCATCTCGCCGGCAGGGAGAGCCTGCTGGTGGTCGCCCAGGCGCTGGAGCCCGGCGTGGAGGAATACCTGCGCCAGAAATGCCCCGGGTCGAAGGCGCGCAAGGTGCCCCGCGATCTGGCCCGCACAGGCCGCAGACCATCGATGGCTGTCCGCCTCGGAACTCGGGGGGCCGCATGAGCGCGCACCCGGCGATACCCCTGGACCTGGGCGCCGTGGAGGACGTCGCCGCGCGCCTCGACCTGCGAGTCCCGAACAGGGAGGCCCTCACCCGGGTCGCCGAGCGCTTCGACGACGCTGGCGGTGAACCCTTCGAGGTCGTCTGCGACCTAGCCACCGCCGTCGGCAAGACCTATCTCGCCGCCGCGATCATCGACTACCTTGCCGTCGCCGGCGTCCGTCACTTCCTGATCGTCACCCCGGGCAGGACGATCCTGAACAAGACCGTCGCGAACTTCACCGAGGGTCATCCCAAGAGCGTTCTCGGCGGTATGGATGCGAAGCCGCTGGTCGTGACGGCCGAGACGTTCAACACCGGTGCCGTCGCGAGTGCCCTTGACGCCCCCGACCAGGTCGTGCTGTTCGTGTTCAACGTCCAGCAGCTCATCCGGCCCGGGGAGAAGACCGCGCGCCGGACCCGCAAGTTCCAGGAGTGGCTGGGCGACACGCTGTACGAGTACCTGCGTGTCCAGAGCGACTTGGTCGTCATCTCCGACGAGCATCACGTCTACGCGGAGAAGGCCCGGTCGTTCTCCAACGCGATCCGCGACCTGGACGCCGCCGCCGTGATCGGCCTGACTGCCACTCCGGACCGCTCCGATCTCGACAAGGTCATCTACCGGTATCCGCTGGCCAGGGCGATCGCCGAGTGGTACGTCAAGACGCCGGTTCTCGTCGGCCGCCGCGACGACCGGGACGACGTCGAGACCCGGCTGCGCGACGGCGTGCAGCTGCTGCGCGCCAAGCAGCGGGCGGCCGACCTGTACACGGACGCGACCGATGCGCGGCCGGTGAACGCGGTCATGTTCGTCGTCGCGGACACGATCGACAACGCGAACCGGGTCGCCGAGGTGCTGCGCAAGCCGGGCCTGTTCGAGTCCGACTACGAGCAGCGCGTCCTGGTCGTCCACTCGGACGCGCCAGACGACGCGCTCGCCCGGCTGGAAGCCGTCGAGGAGCCCGACAGCCCGGTCCGGGTGATCGTCAGCGTGTCGATGCTCAAAGAGGGCTGGGACGTCAAGAACATCTTCGTGATCTGCTCCCTGCGCCCGTCGATCTCGGACGTCCTCACCGAGCAGACGCTCGGCCGAGGGCTGCGTCTACCCTGGGGCACCTACACCGACATCGAACTCCTGGACACCGTCGAAGTCCTCAGCCACGAACGCTACGAGGTGCTTCTGTCCAGGGCGGGAGTCCTCCTGGAGGGTCTGGTTGCCGAGCGGGCGGTCCCGAAGCCCCGCCCGGCACCCGACCAGAAGCGGCCGGGGGCTGCCGACTCGACGTCAGGATCACAGTCGCCAGCGGCGACCTCTGGCGGCTCGGGCGATGGCGCACCGGCTGCTCCTGCCGAGGAAACCGCCTCCCCAGGGACCGCGCAGGAAGGATCACAGGCCACAGTCCCCGCAGACCAGGGGGACCATGACGGCGAAGCGCCAGGCGGGGCGTCCTCGGAGAACGTCGGCGGCGACGCTTACGCCGTCGGGCCCGAGGCCGCACGAGGCCCTGATCTGAAGACGGTCCTGCTGGACGACCGGGTCGAAGACGCCGGTCGCCAGGCCGACGCCCTGACGTCCCAGATCGGTCCGCGCTGGGACGCCGCGGTGCGCATCCCCCAGGTCGACAGGAGGATCATCGCGCGGACCTTCTCTCTGTCCGACTTGCCTGACTCCCAGTTCCATAAGCTCGGCGCCCAGCTCGCCCTCGTCGGTGGAACAGCGCTGAACCGCAAAGTGCTCACGGTGCTCGCCGACCCGACCGCTGACAGCGGGTACCGGCTGGTACCCCAGCAGGCCAGCGACGTCATCGAGGCATCCATCCCGGAACTGCCACTCGGCGGGCTCCTGTCCGCGATCCAGAACACGATCCTGGATCGCCCGTATGTCACGGTGAACTCGGCGTCAGTCAACGCGGGCCGGAGGCTCGCCAAGGCCCTCATCGACGGCGCGGGCGGGGAGGAGCGACTCGCCGCCCACGTGAACGCCACACTCAGGGCTGTCGTCCTGCTGCTCGACAAGCACTACAAGGCGGCCCCGGCCCAGATCCGAGCGTTCGTCACCGACGTTCCGTTCGCCCCGGTCCGCACCAGCTCCCGCCCCGAGGAGCCCAACCGGTTCGGGAAATTCAGCCCGCAGGCCGCTTACTCCGGGTGGGCCAAGGCGCTGCACCACCTCAACTGGTTCGACAGCACCCCGGAACGGACGCTGGCGAACCTGCTCGACGAGGACGACAAGGTCGAGCTGTGGGCGCGAATCCAGCGGGGCGAGCTGGTCATCCACACCGACGCCGGTCGGTACTCCCCGGACTTCTACGTCCGAGGCGCCAACGGGGTGAACTTCCTCGTCGAGGTCAAGGCGGACCGCGACGTCGAGATAGGCGCCGTGCAGACCAGACGTGCCGCGGCGGAGGCGTGGTCCCGGCTGGTTACAGACCAGGGAACGATGGGCCAGTGGCGGTACGTCTTCGTCCCCGAAACGACGCTCAAGGTCGCGAAGACGTGGGAGAGCATCCTCGTGCAGGCCACGGAGACAGCCTGACCAGTGGACGCGTTTTCGCCTGCCAGATCACAACGCCGGCAAGCACGTCGTCCCTCCAGGGGCGCGCTGCATGACGTAGCAGCTGACCACGGTCGACGACGGGCCGCACCGGCCAACTCCGCGATGGCGGCCCGCGAGGCGCAGGCCTCGGCCGCCGATGTCGCGGCCTCCGACGGAGCGAGTGCGCGGACGACGGCGCGGCGCCCCGGAGACGCAGCGAGGCGCTCCATCGCGTCGCCGGCCTGCTGCGACCCGCCATCGCCGAGTTCTCCCGCTTCGCCTCGGATCTGCAAGCCGCCGGAAGGGACCCGGAGAGGCCCTCGGGAACAGGGACTGCTGCGGCACCTATAGCCCTCGCCGGAGCCGCTGGCGCCTGCGGGTCAAGCCGAGGCGGTACGCAGTCTGCCGGACGATCGGTCCGAACACGGCGGTCGCCCTTCACGGTACGCGAACCAATGGCGCCGACTTCGCCGTGCCGCTCGACGAGATCCCTCCTCCGGCAGGCACACCTCGCCCTCTACGGGCGTCGCACCCTACCGGGTTGGCGATAAGGCTGCTGCAGGAGGCAAACCCCGCAGCAGCTGGGCCATCCCCACGCGGTCTCAGCTGCCGAACAAGACGAGGTCGCCTTCCAGCTCCGGCGCCTGAGCGAGGCCGGATGCGTATGCCTGGTCGGGGTCCGGGTCGGCGGACTCGTCCTCGGCCGCGGCGGGAACGCCGAAGATACCCTCAATGTCCTCAATCGCATCTGCTGGGTCGGCAGAGGTGGTTCCTTCGTCATCCCCGGGATCGTCCGCAAGAGTGGGGAGCACGTACTCTTGGGCCAAGCCGGCGAGGTGTAGTGGCAGCGGGAGGGAAAGCGCGTCCAGGTAGTCGGGCGCTTGCCGAAGCTGGTGGGCAGCGAGCGCCAGCGCGTGCGGGTCGTCGCGCTCGTCTGGGTGGCAGCCGAGGACCGTAATCTCGACGAGGGTAGGGTTCCATGCGGGGACGCCGGTATCAATTGTGGGTTGCCCCCTGCGCGGTCCGGCGCGCAGGGGACGGGGGGCGAGTTTGTCGGCCTCGACAGCAGAGGATTTGAAGGTACTTGCCTTTTCAGTGGTGCTGTAGAAGACCCGAGCTGCGGTTGGTCGCGGCTCGCCTGCATCCGGCTCGTCGATGAGTTCGGTCCACAGACCAGCCGATAGGCCGTTAATTCCTGTCGGGCTGCCCAATCCCCACCATTGTGGCGTCTCTCGCCCGCTGGCGCTGCGGATACGGATCAGCCTCAGTCCCGGTGTGAGCCTGGCAGCCGGAGCATGGCCTGTGCGAATCTGATCAATTACTGTCTTGCCATCTTGCAGCCATGGCCAGTGCGATCGGCTGTTCTGAGAGTGCGCCATAAGGATAGTCGGTCGGCCGCGCAGATCGGTTGACCGCAGCATTCTCTGGAGGTAGCGAGCCGTATTCCGGCGCTGTTCTTCCATGGTCTGCCGCCAGACGCGGTAGGTCGCCCGCCGAGGTGTGGCGTCACCGTCGGCTGACCGCTGCCCAGGGACCGTGGACGGTGCATCCGCTGGCTCCGGTTCGGATTGAGTGGCCGGTATCTCTGCGAGGGCGGTCAGGCGCAACAGGAAATCTGGGTAGGGGATCCAAGCGCCGACTCCGTTGTCGGCCTTGGGGTCCCAGCCGCGGATGCGGGCTTCGCCGATGTGTTGTGGGTTCGGCTGGACGAGAACCGCGACGGGTACGTGGCGGGGCAGTCCGGTGCGGCTGTCCCCGCGGCGCTTGACCATCCATATGGCCGCGTACTGCAGGTCGGCGGGCAGTTGCCCTCCGAGTGTGTGCTGCGGTAGGACACGCACTCCGAGCTGTCGCAAGCCGTCCTGCCAGGCTGAGCGAGCACGGTGGGCAGCGTTCTTACGAAGGCTGGCGGTCTTGGGCAGGGCGGCGAACTGGGTGATGACTCCGGCGTCCGCGCAGCCGAGACGTAGGGCGAACTTGGGGTCATCGCGCGGTGTGGGGAAGTCTGCCCTACGGTTGATCTCGACGAGGGCGAGGGATGGCCGGGCGGGTTCGGCGCTGTCGGCTTGGAGGAACGCGGCCATGGCGGAGCGACGCGTGTTGATGGCGTTGGAGAGCGCTGGGAGTTTGGGCCGTGCCTTCGGGTCGATCCCGAGCGGCTCGGCGAGGCCGCCGATGAGCTTGAGGCAACGCAGACGCACGGTTAGTTCCGGAGTGCGCCAGGTGAGGAGCGCAGGGCTACCGGGTCTGGCGTTCTCATAGGCATCGGGCGCGAGGGCCGCCGCTCCGCCATCTCCGGCTAGTCCGAGCGTTGCTGCGAGCGCCCCGACCATGGTGTCGCGCATCTCTTCGGTCTGCCACAGCAAGCGGACTTCGAGGCTGGCGACGGCGTGGCCATCGGCTGCGGTGCCGCCGTTCGCAGGGATGCGTTCCGCATAGGCCTCCTGCGCGTGCGCCAACGCGGTACGCCGGGCATGAGCGGCGCGAGCTTCCTCGGCACTCCTTGCTTCCTGACCTTGGGGTTTGGTACGGGCATTGGCCGCGGTGTTCGGTGCCACCCAACTGCGACGCAGGTCGGCCGCCCGGACGAGGCCGTCCGGCAATGCTTGCTCGGCCCAGGCCGTGATTTGCGATCTCTGGTGCGACATGAACCCCGGGCCGACACCGTGCTCTCCCATGTGGGTGCTGTACACGATCGCGGCGCGGACGCCAGGTCCGTCCCCGATCCAGGCCGCCGGGTGGGTGAGGAGGTCGTGTGGCTCGGGAAAAGCCTCGTTGAGGGTGAGCCGGCGCAGGATGCCGGCCGGTCCGCGTCCGCGCCAGTCATACGCCTGCTGGTCGCGGTCCCAAGCGAGCCGGGCAACCGCAAAGCGGCGGCTGCGGGGAGCGCCGGGCAGCCAGGGCACGGTCGGCAGCAGGTAGACGGAGGTGTCACGCCCGAAAGGGAGACGGATGCGGCTGGCCGAGGCCTGGGGCCGGGTGGCCCAGCGGCGGATGCTGGCATGTAGGTGCAGGCGCGGCAGCGGGGAGAACGGAACGGTGTGGAGAGAGATGTTGAGGACGACGGAGAACCACCATACTCCGTCTTTGTCCTCGTGCGGTATCGGCTGGGACATGAGCTCCGCGCCTTGCTGGCGAGGTCCGCGTGGCACCGCGCGAAAGGTGAGAGTTTCAGCTCCGGTGTCGTAAGGTTCGAGGTTCACAATGCGGCGGGCGAGGTAGTCGGTGGCAAGCTGGAATTGGCGGGCAGCTGGGGCTGCCGTGCCGCCCACCGTGCAGCAGCAACCGAGCAGGTCCACCTTGACGTCTTCCCATGTGGGAGGTGTTGCCTTCAGCTCGTCGAGGGTGCGTGTGAGCAGAGCACGGTGCTCGGGTTCGCCGCGGAGGTCCTGAAGCCAGACGGTGATCAGCCGTTGGAGAGTGTCGCCGGGCAGAGGGTGCGCCTCGTCCGCTGGGGCGTATAGCCAGAAGTCCTCAGAGCCGTCGGTTGATTCGCCGCCCCGCCCGCGTACGATCAAGTCGGGGGCGAGGGTCTGAAGGACAGCATCCATGCGATAGGTAGGGACCGTTCGGAACGGCTCTTGGTCCTCGGTGCGTGTGGCGTTACACAGGTCCAGCAGACTGTCGCGCCACTGTTCGGGGAAAGGCAAGGCCCTGTACCGAGTGATGAGTGGTGGACCGCCGGGTGCGGGGTGGTAGGCGGCTCGGCGGATGATGGAGTATTCGAATCCCATGGCGGGCTCCTGGCGGGATCGGTGTGGCTGGAGGGGCCGAACTCAGTGGACTGGGCTGGCGGCCAGGCCGCAGAGGGCGTCGTACAACGGCTGGTAGAGCAGTTTCACAAGTTCGGGATCGGCTGGATCGGTAAAATCCGCAGGATCTGGATCGTCGCTGAGATAGGGGGCCAGAACCGCCCGTAGCCCGGCGAGCAGACTGGAGGCGGGGGTGTCCTGGCGTGCCTTCGCTTCGGGTGTTGCTGCAGGTGCCTGCGCGGCAGCAGTGCGAGGTGCGAACTTGGCGTCGACGAAAACGACCCGGGCAGGAACGCCGCCGCGCACCAGCCGACCGATCACCTGCCAGATCGTGACCAACTGGTCCCAGGCGAACGACGTCTTCTCAGCCGGTTTGAGCCGTGAGTACATGTAGCGACGGGACAACAGGCGCCGCCACTCCTCCCGTGCCGCGTGTCGGAACGCGAGCCCGGCTTTGTCCAGGTCGCCCGCCTTGGTGGCCAGCTCGTCGAACGTCCGGTAGCGGTTTGGTTCGCTCCCGAGGTGCTCGCGGGGCATGTTACGGACGAAGCGGGACGCCCAGTCGTTGATGGCCAAGATCGAGAGGGAGAGATCGTCCGGGCGTGGGTGCGGTCGGGCGAGAAAAAGGACCGTGCCGAAGGCTGCCTTGCGTTGGCTGTTGAGGATGTTGTGGCCTCGCTCGATGGCCATCAGGGGTGCGACCAGGAGCTCTGCTTCCTTGTCGTCAGCGAAGGACGCTAGATCTCCCCGCCGGACGGTCGAGGCACGCTGAGGGCGGTCTGCTTCGGCGCCGTCGCCTCGGATGGCCTGATGGAGTTCGGCGTCGTCCGCGACGAGTACCCTGACCCGGCCGCGCCATCGGTCGATCCCCTCCAGTCGGTCCGCAGCGATCGCTGCCTCCCGGTAGTTAGCGACCAGAAGCAGTGCCCGTCGGCGGTCTTCGTCGTCGATCCGAGAAAGCTCCTGTTCGAGGAGGCTGGGTAGTCCTCGCGTTCGTTTGCCGAGACGAGTGACCATGAGGCGCAGCATGGCCGGACGTACGTCGAGATCCTGCCCCGAGAGGCTGATCGGCTGACCTTCGTCATCATAGAGGAAGAGCGTGGTGAACACTGTGCGGCGGATCGCTTTCAGCGCCTTGGGGTTCGGTTTGAGGACCGCGCCGACTGGAGCGAGGACATGGGAACGGGTGGAGGCGCCAGCCCAGCTGGTTCCGGACATCAGGATCACATGCGGGCCGGATCGACCATTGGCGGGGTCGGATCCTAGGTCGGGTAGGGAAAGGAGCAGTTCGCGACCGACGCCGGCGCATCGGAAGAAGCGTAGCGTTCCGGAGCATCGGCCGTCCGAGTCGCGGTCTTCTCCATCCTCGTCTGGGAGATACTGGAAACCCAATACGTTTCCCATGGGGGCTTCGGGAACGATCGGTGCGTAGTCGAGCGGTGGCCGACGGGAGAGTTCATTGCCGGTAGAGTCCAGATGGAGGGCGGCTTCCACCCGGGGCCAGAGAAAAGTGAGCCGGTCGAGGCGTTGGTGCAGGGCGGCGAGCAGCAGGGTGAACTCCAAACGCCTGGTGGTCCGCTCGTACCACGGTTCGCTGCCGTGGACGTCAGCCGGGTCAGGTTCACATTGACCACGTGGGGCCTTGGGCGGTGGTAGTTCCCCGCGGGCCGCCGGGGAGTCGGCGAGGAGCCGATCGAGGACGGCGCGCACTCTGGTGCGCGTGCCCCGCTCATTAAGTGTATGAAGTAGGTCATGTGTGGCGGCGACGAGGAGGTCGGTGTCGGAGCCGTAGGGTGTGTTGTCTCCGAGAGGGTCGTCACGGAAGACGTCGAGGATTCTGGTGACCTCGTTCCGGCGCTGGGTCCACGGTGCTGCCTGTGGCCCTGTGGGAGTGTCGGTGTCGGTGTCCCCCTCGTCCTCGTAGGCGTCGGTCTCGTCGGCGGTGGCATCCGGGAGTCCGGCTGCTCGTTTGGCGAGCGATTCGAGGGTTGGATACCAGTCGGAGAGAAGCTTCTCCTGTAGAGTCCACGCGCTGAAGTACTCGATTTCAGACCATTTGCGCAGGTCTGGATCGCTGATCAGCATCTCGTATAGACGGTTGGTGGCGCTGCTGACGATGCTGAGAGAGACGGTCCACCGGGCGACGTCGGGTTCGGACAGCTGCAGGCGACCCTCGCGGGCCAGCTCCGCGATCTTGTGGGTGTGGAGGTGGTCGAGCCACGATTCGGGTCCCTTGAGGACCAAGGTGGCTGACGGAGCGAACATCTCGTCCAGGTTCATCTGTACCCGGTCGACCTCGTCCACGACGATAATATCGCTGCGCAGGCATGCGAGTTCCAGGTGACGCAGTCGTTCGTCGTTGAGATGGTGTGGAACGGGACTCTGTACCAGGCTGGCTGGATTGGCTACCCAGATCCACGCGTCTACCAAGGCCTGCGCTGCGCTATGCCTAGGGCAGGCGTACCAAAGGGGACAGCCAAGGGCGGGTCCTTGGTCATCGTCCTCACCGAGATGGGACGGACGCGAGCGGTCCCGGTTGCGGTCCCGGTAGCGGCCCGGCAATTCGATGGCGCCGGAATCCACCGCCGTGACAGTAGGCGGCGCAGGGGTCGAGTGTAGGTCGCTACATGGGGCGTCGGCGTAGCGCAACGGTTCGGCTGCTTCAGTGCCTCGCAGGGCATCGATGGCGCACGCGGTACTCAGGTCATCGAAGCCCGGGTCGTCGTGGTGGAGCAGCGAGGGAAGGCCTTTGGCCGCGAGCCGGCGGTGGAGCCGCTGCACGTTGCGTTCGCGAGTCGTGGAGCCGAGCACGGGGGCAGCGGCATCCTGGCCCAGTAGCTCCCGAAACAGCGTTACGAGGGTGAGCTGTTCGGCCACATCGCCGACCACGAGGGTGGTCCGCAACCTGCGCCGAGCAGCCCACACCGCGATTATGATCATGAGGGTGCTCTTGCCGGCGCCGACCATACCGACGAGGTGCAGCAACCGATCAAGGTGCAGTACTTTCGCTTCCTTGAAACGCGTGCCGTCGTCGGTCCGGCGGTCGAGTTGCAGGTCGCTCAGACGTTGCGCCCAATCTCCCTGGGACCGTCCACCAAGCTGCCGCTCGGTCTCGTCCATCCATTGGGCGGTGTCGGCGAGTTCCGCGAGCGGGATGTCCAGCGGGCCACCGTTGCTGGCGGATGCAGTCATGAGGTTGTGGCCGGCGATGGTTGTGGGAGGACATAGCTGTTCTGGGATGGTGACGGATGTTCGCCGGCGCCGGTCAGTGAAGCGGTGTGATCCTGGCCCTGCCAGCGTCAGCGGACGTAGCGCAAAGGCGGGGAGATTTTCCAGCGCGTTGTCATACGTCGAGAAGCGGTCCCCTGCGGCGGTAGGTTCGAGGCGCCGAGCAGGGCCCCCGTCGAGCGGGAGGCGGTAGCCGCGGAGGTGCTCGGGGACCTGCCGATATGCTTCGAGGCTCTGGTGCCACGTGCGCCGCCGGCGCATCGTCCAGAGCAGATGCCGGGCGCAGCTCAGCAACTGTTCGTCGGCGGCGTCGGTAATGAGTCCCATGGCGCGGGCAAATGGGTAACCCCCGAGCAGGGACCAGGCACCTTCGGCTGGCTGATCCGGGGCAAGGCGTTCCAGCAGTCGCAGCCCGAGTTCGACCTGGCAGAGTACCGAAGGTCTGATGACGGTGAGGTCTGCCGGCCATACGTGCGAGAGGTCCTTGACCGTCTTGCCATACCACGCCGCTCGGTCACGCATCGGCAATTCCTTTCTCAGAAATGAGCCCGTGCGTCGCGTCACGCAACCTACGTTTGGCGGCTTTCAGTAATTCACGGTCCGTAAGAAGCGGAAGGCGGCGTGCGGCCTCTGGCCGGTTTCGCCGATAGACGGCCAGGTAGCCGGGGCGGGCATCGACTCGGTGGCGTGGCACGACCCAGAATGCCTCGTCGTACGGCGGTTCAGGGCGGACCGGTGCCGCTTCGCGGCCGAGAAGGGCAGGATTCGCCCAGTCCTTGACGTCGACGGCCCAAACATGCCCGTCGGGGAAGGTGATCCGCAGGTCATATGCGTCGAAGCCGGGCCACATCTCGACCTGCAACCTCAGTGACCGCAACCCCGCCTCCAGATCGAGTTCGGCTCGGCCCGGCCCGGTGACGAACTGACGCAGGGGACGGGCGAGTTGGTGCAGCTGGCCGGTTTCCTGTGCTACCAGAGCAGGACCGGGCACAGGCGTGCCCTGCTTGCGGCACTGATCGCGCTCGCACCACCACCCGCCGTCTGCGAGGGGAGTCAACAGCGTGAGACAGCGACGGCACGTGGTGTAACAGCCGTGGTCGAGATACCCATCTGGTACTGGTTCATAGATTTGCTCGACCAGGTCGCGCACTGGTTCCAGAAGGTGGTCGGTGGCCACTCGGAAAAAGTCGTTGGCGGTGAGTACCGGTTGCTCGACGAGTAGCCGACGAAAGGCGGTATAGGATTCCGGCGCACCGGCTTGCCGGCACAGTTGCATTGCGCTGTGCACGACCAGCCGATCGTACTGTCGACCGGCACTGTCCCGGGTCTTAAGTGCCCACTCGTGGCATAGCTCGGTAGGTGCTCCCGAGGCGGGGTCGAGGAGAAAATGGTCAGGGGCGACAGCGTCCTCGGGTAGATGCAGTGGCCAGTCTGCGACCGGACGCTCCCGGCACCAGGACAGAAGATCAGGCAGGCTACGCGGTGGCTCGGCGCCGCGTAGAAGGCAGCGCAGGACGGTGCGGTCCAAGGCTCGCTGAGCTTCGGCCGGGTAAGGGAGGACGAATGACTCCAGACTGTCGAGATCGGCGAGGTCGATCACGGCGGTGGCGATGGTCCGCAGCAGCGTGATGCCGCTATGGGCGGCCCACTCCTCTGGGGCAAGCGGTGGCAGCGTGGGGGACATAGGGACCTCGTCTTCTAGTCGGCCGCGGCGCTGGTGAGATGCTGCTGCCCAGGCCGACACCAGCCGAGCGCCTCGCAGTCATCGCAATGCCGTCCCGGCTTTGGCATGTAGACGGTGTCCTGGTTCCAGGAGTGCGCCAGATCGGCGATGACCGTTCTAGCTTCGGCGACGGTGGCGTCCAGTCCGGGGTCGACCTCTTCAAGGCCGCAGTCGTCGGGGTAGAGGAGTTCCAACTCGATCCGGGAGCGGCTCAGGTCGCCGCCGAGCGCCCCAGACGCGACCAGCAGGACAGCGAGTGCGAGTTGGGGATACTGCTGTAGCAGCGGGCGCCCCTCCCATAGGTAGCTCGTGGTCGTCTTGGTCTCCCGCCAGATCCAGCCGCCCGCGCGGGTGTACAGCAGATCTGGAGTGGCGACCAGCAGGAGGTCGAGCTCGGGGTCGTAGGCGGTAACTTGCCGTTGGACAAGGACCTTCTCGCTCTCCGCAAGTCCATCGAGTGGGCACAGCGCGGCGTGTTGAGCGAGCATGCGGGCGCCGAGGCGGGCCTCATCGCCGACAATAGAAAGCGCACCAGCCGACCACTGGCTGGGGTCGTCAGGTCCTGGGAGTCCGCGGCAGCCAGCCGCCGGGCGAGCTTCGTGCCGCGTGTTCAGCCAGGCATCGACCGCTCGGCCGCGGCGGATGGCGTCGTTCTCCTGCTGGTCGCCTCGGAGCTTCAACTGCCGGGTGAGGTGGTAACGCGCTGGGCATGCCGCGTAGGCGCGCAGGTCAGAGACGGAGAGGCTACGACGGGGTCGCCGGGCGGCGTCGATCCCCAGGATTCCGGGACTTTGGTGCACCGCGGTGCAGCCGACCAGCGCCTTGCACTTGACGCAGTCGGAGCCGGGAGCGAGGTCGGAGCCCTCGACCGTCCTGGCCAGGGCCGCCGCCGCCTCGGCAGAGTAGCGGCGAGCGACTTCCTCGCAGTCCCAGTCAAGAAGTTGGACGGTGCTGCCGTCCGTGCAGCCGAACGAGACGATGCGTACCTGCTGAGGGCGGGTGTAGTGCGCTGGCGAGAGATCGGCTAGCGGTGTGTGGCGCCGGTTGAATGCGTCGTTGGCACAAGGTTCGCCGAAGGCCGCCACGTACGCGGCGGCAGCTAACTCTGCGTCCCCGGGGCGCGTCGCGGCGGTGCCCGGCCTCAGCAGCCAGATCTCCCGGATGGCGCCGTCCAGTGACGCGTAGCGGCGTCCCCAACAGGTCTGTTCGTAGTACGTGGCGCCCCGGTGGTCGGCAGACGGCAGTTCGCGCCGCGCCACCCACACATGTTCGACAGGGTGGGTACGCTGCCGGCCCACCGCCTCCTGCGACGCCTGATCGGCCTGCCGTGCAGCCAGGTATCGCGCGGTCATGGCCGCAGTCCAGGTCACGAGACCGTCATGAGCAGGCCGTTCGCGGTTGCGGGGGCGCTGGTATTCGACCATGTCGAGGGCTGTCATTAGCGCCCCGAGCGCGAAGGTTTGCAGGGGATCCTTGGTGCTCTGGCTGGCAGACCTCGCGACGACGCCGGGGCGCGATCTAACCGCGCCCGCGGCGGGACAGTTCCGGGGATCGTCGCGAGCAGCCCACGTGCCTGTACGCACGAAGGAACGGTTGCCGACGATCCCCGAGGGTGGCAGCCAGTCAGCCATCAGGTCGCCGCTCCGATCCATGGGTTGCGTCAGGGCGTCTACGACACCGGCCTACGAGGCCGGTGGGGACACGAACAGAGAACCAGATACTGTGTACTCAGTCAACACGCGATCCGTTGATCGCTGGGAGCAGCTATGGTGTCGCCCACCGCGGCACCGGTGAGCAGGGGCTGTGGCTGGACGAGGCTGGAGACCGACCGGAGAGGCCCGCATGGACAGTGGTGAGTTGATAGGAGGCCGCTACCGGCTGCGGGAGGTTCTGGGCAGCGGCGGCATGGCGCGCGCCTGGCGCGCCGAGGATGAAGAGCTGGGTCGCCCGGTCGTGATCAAGACTCCGCGTTTCGACTTCAACGCCGACGGCGGCTACGACACGGAGGACATACTACGCGACCGTAGTGAACGAATGGGCCGCTTCCGTCGGGAGGCCCGACTCCTCGCTCAGGTGCGGCATCAAGGTATTCCCGAGGCCTACGGGCACGGTGAGCACCATGGTCAGCCTTACCTTGCCATGCAGTTCATCGACGGGCAGACCCTCCATGACTTCCTCAACGAGCATTGGCCCTTGCCAATCGGAGCGGCGGTAGCGATCGCAGCGCAGGCGACAGAAGCACTTGGCGCCGCGCACGAGCTGCAGATCGTGCACCGCGACCTCAAGCCGCACAACATCCTGCTCGCACACGATGGTGGGGTGTTCCTTATCGACTTCGGTATCGCTAAACCACTATGGACGGATGCCACTCGGTATACCAGCGCCGGCGCCTCGATAGGCACCGACGGCTACAAGGCTCCCGAGCAACTGCTAGAGCGTGATATTACTCCCAGGACCGATCTCTATGTCCTGGGCTGCGTGCTCCACAAGCTTTTGACTGGTCGGCCACCCTTTATCAAGGAACCCGGAGATTCTGGCATCGTCGACCAGCACCTTAACCGTGCACCCGCACCACTGTGCGTGTACGGCAATGTCCCCGACGATCTCGACCGGCTGGTCCTCAATTTGTTGGAGAAGGACCCGCGTAACCGGCCCGCCGATACGGCAGCGGTGCTTGAAGCGCTTGCCCCTCACCTGCCCCGGCTCGGAGACCCAGCTCCTGAGCCGATCCTTACCCCCGACCCGACGTTGCCGTTCCGCAAGCCGCGTGCAATCCGGACCTCTGTTGCCTCGTCGGAAGCACGTACGGTCGTGCAGCCGGCGCAGCTTCGGCGTACGCGTACCAGCCGCTTCCTGACCCGGTCGCAGACAGCAGACCTCCTCGTGCGAGCGAAAGAGAAATTGCGCAACGGAGATCCGGAAGCAGCCTGCCAAGACCTCGCCGGGCTCCTGAAAGGAGCATTGAAATCCCTCGGCACCCCGGACGACCTGGTCGACCAGGTTCGCCTCGCCTACGCGGACAGTCTTCGCATCGCCGGCGACTGCCAAAAAGCAGCTGAACTTTACTCCGAGATTATTGACGATCACAATCAGGTGCCAAATCTGGACGGCGAGAAGACCACTCTGATCCTGTGCTCAAGACTCGGAGCGGCCGAGAGCCTCGCCGCCCTAGGGCAGTTGGAGGACGGAGGGCTGGCCGTTCTGCGCGCCATCGTCCCACTCGTGACGCGGCTTCCACAGCACCTCGGTATCGAGGTGTCCAAGCGGTGTAAGGATCTCGGCCTTCAGCTAGTTGAACTCGGCTACGACACTGCTGCGGCCCGCCGCCTCCTGGAAGAATTGCCGACATTCAAGAGCGGCGCCTGATTCGCACCACACCCCAGTTCGCCTCTTTCGATTATCGGAGGCTTCCCGCCAGCAGGAACTCACTCAGGCCGCGTACCAGATTCGACCCGATGCCCTCGGTCTCACGGAGCGACTCTGCGAACCTTGCGAGTAGCCGCGCGGCGTCGCCGTAGCGTCGCTGCTCTTCCAGCGGGAGGCTCAGCACCTGGAGTCTGCGAACATCAACCCGGGCGGACGCCGACGAATGAGTACCCGCACGCCGCATGTTAGATGGTGCTCGCAGACATCCCGCCAAAAACCAAGAATCAACCAGCGAAGAGTCCGGTCGCAGTATGTGAATCTTCGAGCCAACCGCAATTGGCGATTGCGACGCAACCCAGGCCGAAAATGCCCGCGAGACCGCAACGACCACCACATCGCCGGCCGCGGTGATCGTTAGTTCACCTGCCTGTTCGGCGGCTGCGGCCTCCTCGCCCGGTAGCCAGCCAGAGGGACGTCCTCCAAGCAGCACATCCTGCACCGTAAGTACGGGCACCGCTCCCGGCGGTGCCTTTCCCGCACGCACCGATGCCTCCGCAGGGCTTCGCCCGGTGAGCAATTCCAAAGCGCCTGCCCGCACCAAGTCACCAACGAGCGCGAGAGGTTGCCCGGCGCCGCTCTCGGGCGCGGACTCCACCTTTGCCAGCGCCCCAGACAACTCGCGTAGGTCGTCGAGCAGCGCGACCAGACGGCTCCAGGATCTGCGCATCTCCAAGGCCGCCGATTCTGCGGCCGACGGCACCTGCCGTGCCGGCGTCAAATCAACCCGATCGTCGAGGAGGTCTATGACAGGGACGGACACCCAACCATAGCCGTCGCCACGCAACGCACCTAGCACTCGCTCCCGCAATCCGGCCCAGTCCACCGTTTCCCTGCCACCACTGAGCGGCCCCTGATCTGTATCCGCGCCTGAGGTGGCCGCATCCACAAGGAGAAGTTCACTGTTTGCCGTGGCAGGTTCGTTGTCTCCAGGTGCCTGCAGTAGCCACAGATGGAGAGCGAGGCTATACGGCGGCGCGCATCCGGCCGGCAGCGCCACGATCGCGCGGATCACACCGGCCCGCAGCAGAGCAGCTCTGATTTTCCGGCCCGCTGGCCGAGAAGCCACCGCGGGCGGCATCAGGAGTACCGCTATCCCCTCTGGCGCGAGCCGCGCGAGGGCATGCTGGACCCAGGCGAGTTCAGATTCACTGCGTGGCGGAAGGCCGTAGACCCACCGCCGATCGGTAGCAAGCTCTTCATATCCCCAATTCCGCGTGTTGAACGGGGGGTTGGATAGAATGACGTCAACCCGGTCTGCAGGGTACCCGTCAGCGCGCAGCGTGTCACCAACTCGAATACTTGGCGACGCTTTATCCAAACCGCAGGTCTCGGCTGGATTCACCGCCTTGCGAAGTGTCAGCCTTGCGGCGGCGAGAGATGCCAATACCGGATCAATCTCCTGACCCAGCAGCTGGATCTTTCGATTTGCCGCTCCCTGACGTACCGAGTCGCCCCACTGTTCGAATGCGGCCGTCAGCAGCCCGCCAGTACCACACGCAGGATCCAACACGGTATGGATGACGCCAGCGGGACCAGCGACCGTGTTCGCCAACTCTGCCATCAGGCGCGCCAATGGCTCCGGAGTAAAACTGATTTGCCGAGCATTGGCCTGTTGCCAGCGATGCAGTAAATACTCGTATGTCTCTCGCGTCCCGTCTCGCTGGGCGACTTCCTCGATCTGATTGACCACCGTCAATTGATTTGACGTCAGGGTTAGCTTCGCCTCGGCCCGGTCCACGATCCCTGCCAGACGAGCTCCCGCAGTAGCGATCACGGCTCCGGCCGAATCCCGCATGCCGAGCGCTTCCAGATGCGGCCACAGCGTCTCTGGTGGGTTGGCCTCCACGACCTTACCGGTCATCTGGAGCCATAGACGGACTTCCGCCATCGAGAACAGTGGACTACTGTCAGTACCGCCTATGGGATCAGGGAAGGTGGCGTGCCGCCGACGCCAGTTACTCACTGCGGCCCTGCCCACGCCTGCGATGCGGGCAATCTCTGCCAGCGTCACTGGGACAGCGGAGCCCTCTGCGTCAGGCACAGCACTCTCCCACCGGTCGGTGACTGACAGCGATCACCGTATCCAGGAATTGGGTGCACTGGCAGCCAACGGGGCGGCGCCTTCGGATGCTTGCCTGGCAGCAGACTTGCATGTTGACAAGGTACACAGGGATCCCGCCTCCTAGGGCTGTCGCCTCGCCTGGCGTAGGAAATCGAAGAGTGCTGTCGCTCATAGCGGAGTGCAGGTGAGGTCGGGTTGTCCGCCCCCGGCGGGATTGTCTGTTCCCATCGGCGCGCGGTCAGTCCCACTGACTGGGCACGCGGCCGAACCGGATGCACCCTCGGCAGTCACCGGCTCTGCCCGCCGACGCCGTGACCTTCCTCGGTGTGATCAAGGCAGCGCAGTGGCTCGGGTTCACCCTCGGCGAGGGGAGGTCGCCGACCTGCTCGATGCCAGCCGCCGCCACCCCACCAGGGCGCTGGAGGAGCGTGCCTTGGCGAAACTCGACAAGATCAACACCAGGATCCGCGACCTGGAGACGAGCCGAACCCCTGTGGCCGATGTGGTTGGGGCCGGCTGCGACAGCCTCACCGACTGCACCTGCCTCACTGCCCTACGTTGAAGTCGCCCGACGCCCACCCGACCACCCCGACACCATCCCGC
>NZ_CDXDOR010000102.1:0-19538 GCF_978021225.1 Frankia sp. CeTa3Moorea
GTTGGTTTTACAGTCCCTTGCGTTCGGCGAAGGCGGGGCATGCCAGCGGCCGGGGGCTGCTGGCGGTCAGAGTGCTGTGGCGAGTTCGGTGAACGCGGCTGCCAGCCGCAGGTGCGGGCTGCTGTCGGTCCCGAGTTCGTAGTGGCCGCGGCGGATGTTCTGGACGAGGGCGTGTCCGGTGCTGATGGTTTGGACGGACCGGAGGCGTTTCAGTCCGCGCATCGGCCGGAGCCGTGCTTTCAACCGGCCGTGGTCGGCTTCGATCCGGTTGTTCTCCCGGGCGGCGTCGACGTGGCAGGCCTTGGGGAGCAGCTTGTCGAGGATCCGCGGGTAGACAGGCGCCTTGTCGGTCGTGACCTCGCTCGGCCGGCGACCTTGGGCCAGCGCTCGAACGAAGAAGCGTCGGGCGGCGGGCTGGTCGCGTCGTTCGCTGGCCAGGACGTCAATGACCTGGCCCTGCTGGTCGACCGCATGGTACAGGTACGTCCAGCGGCCGGCGACCTTCACGTAGGTCTCGTCGACGAACCACCTGTCCCCAGCCCGGTGCCGACACGGCCGGGCCGCCTCGGTCAGCAGGGGGGTGAAGCGCCGCACCCACCGGTAGATCGTGATGTGATCAACGTCGAGGCCGCGTTCGGCGAGCAGCTCCTCGACGTCCCGGTAAGACAGCGCGAACCGCAGATACCACCGTACCGCCAGGACGATGACCTCGGGCGGGAAGCGGAACCCCGCGAACTCCGACGTCGGAACCGGTGGACAGGCACGACCTCGACGCATCACTCGATCATGACTGATCGGGATCCGCGATGCCGGACTCCGTCGATGCAACAGTGCCCCTCTGGGCATCGATGCGGTAGGTTCCGCGTTGGATAACTTCCTGGAACAGGCTGGAACATGAGGGACGGTGGTGGATCATGGAAAATCCGGCCGATCTCCCGTACCCGGTTCCGGAACCTCACGAGTGGGCCGACGAGCCTGACCATGAGACCGCTCGGCTCCTCGACGAGGCCCTCGACGATCTTGCCGCCGGCCGGTCGGTGATCTGCCCGTCCGAAGCCTCGTTCGGCGCGCTTCTCGCCGAACTCGCCGCGGAACCGCACACGAAGGCGAGCTGACGGCCGCCGCGAGCAGATGACTGTGTCGGCGTCGCCCGGGACGTCGCGTCGATGCGGAAGGTGCGGGATCGGCCCGTTAGGGTAGCGGGGTGCCCACCTACGAGGCGGTCGCCCATTTCTGGGCAGACTACCGCCGACTGCGACCCGAGCAGCGCGCCGCTTTCCTGCGTGCCCGGACGCTGTTCGTCGGTGGCCTCGCAGAGGGCGCACTCCACCCGTCTCTGCGGGTGAAGGGCTTCAAACTGCGCCCAGGCGTCTTCGAACTCTCATGGGCGCCGGATGGTCGGGCACTCTTCACCTACGGGTCGCCGCTGCCCGGCCACGGAACGGACCCCCACGTGATCTGGCTGCGCGTCGGTACCCACGACATCTTCCGCGTCTGATCGGCAACACCCCATTCGGCAAGGACATCCCCGAGCTTGTCACCCTGGCCGCCACGGCGGGGTCGAACGGTCGTAGCGGCACGTCCGACCCAACCTGGCGAGTCTCCGAGGGGTCGACCTCCTCCACTGCAGGGATCCGGCTGCTCGGACCTCCCGCGACCGTATCCTCTGCTCTGTGAGCATCTTGCGGGATGAGCTGCACCGGCTGATCGACCGTCTTCCCGAGTCCCAGGTCGCGCCGATCCTGGCTCTCGTGAGGGAGAGTACCCCGACCGAGGACGGCGGCGACGAGTGGCCACTCCCTGACTTCGTAGGAACCCTCTCCAGCGGGAAGAGCGACCTCGCGGCCCGCTCCGGCGAAATCCTGAGTGACGAGATGGGGCGCGGTCTCGAATGATTCTCTGGGACACCGGACCGCTCAAATCAGTCTGATTCCACTGGCTGAGGAGTGAATTACCGGACCACGGAGGGGCTGGGTCGGGGCGTGCGGGATCGCGTGGGGACCCGGTGCTGGCTGGTCCGCGCGTGTGGAACGCCGACCTGGGGGTTCGGGGTCAGGCGGCGGGTTCGATGGTGATGGTGTAGCCGAGCTTCTCCAGTTCGCCGACGAGACCGGTTGGCACGTCTTCGAGCAGGTCGCCGGCAAGGAGGGCCACCGCTGGTGGC
Organism: Frankia sp. CeTa3Moorea; assembly: GCF_978021225.1. Classification (NCBI taxonomy): domain Bacteria; kingdom Bacillati; phylum Actinomycetota; class Actinomycetes; order Frankiales; family Frankiaceae; genus Frankia; species Frankia sp. CeTa3Moorea. The sequence goes on from NZ_CDXDOR010000102.1 coordinate 2,165, forward strand.
TCTGGGTCTTCCTGGCCCCGGACACCGTGGTCTTCCGGATAGCCCCGACCCGCTCGGCCGCCGTGCTTGAGGGCCACCTCGGCGTCGCCCGCACGAACACCGACGGCACGACGAAGAAGGACACCGCGCTGCCCGACGGCCGGCACCTGCTGCTCTCGGCGGCCTCTACGTGGCCCACCGGGCCCTGACCGCAGCCGACCCCGATAGCGGTGTCCACGACGAGACCCAGGCAGCGTTCGAGAACGCCCTGGCCGCGATCGACACCGCCCGCCACGCCGAGATGGCGATCTACAGCCTGCACCCGGCGGCGAAGAAGGTCCTGGCCACTCTCGACCACGAATGGGACGGACTGGCGCGCCACCGCGACTTCCCCGACCTAGATCTTGACAACAACGCGGCGGAAAGGGCGTTGCGGAACCCGGTCGTCGGCCGGAAGATCTACTACGGCAGCCAGGCCCGATGGTCCGCCGACCTGGCCGCCCGGGTCTGGACGATCACCGGCACCGCCGAACGCAACCGCTGTGAACCCCTCGGCTACCTGACCGACTACCTCGACGCCTGCGCCGCGGCCGGCGGGAAGCCACCCGAAGGCCCGGACCTGGAACGGTTCTTCGTCTGGCTCGACCGCCCCCGAGACCAGGACACCACCGGGCGCCACGACGATCCCAGCAGGGCCGCGTGGGCCGAACCCGGTACCGGCGCATTACCGTAGGCCCGATCCCGGGCCGAGCCGACACCCGACCACCACAAGCCGAGCTTCTGACATGCCCTCCCACAGGATTTCCGAACGTTTACTCCAGAATCAACGGTGACCGGCGTTTCCCGCGGGTGCCGTCACAACCCGACAACCCGACAACCCGACAAGGTGCGCGTCCCGGTGTGGATGCTGCTGTGCGGCTGCTGGCGGGTGCATCCTCTGGCGTTCTGGCGTTCTGGCGTTCTGGCGTTCTGGCGTTCTGGCGTTCTGGCGTGGTGGCTGTGGGGGCGTGCCCGGCTCACCTTCGTCTACCGGTGGCGGTGGAAGCCGGCGATGGTCCACACCGACCTTGCCATCCGGATGCCGGCGTCGACGGGTAATCAGGTGACGTTCGACGTCGCCGGTGCCACCGCGCGGGTAAGGGTTCGGTGCTGTGGTCGGTGCTGCGCGGGCTCGGGCCGGCGGTGCGCGCGGGGCTGGTCGAGCTGTGGGTGCGTGACCCGAAGGGCGGGATGGAACTGGCCTTCGGCTGCGCCCTGTTCACCCGCTTCGCCACCACGACGAAGACGATCGCGGATCTGCTCGACGGTGCGGTGACCGTCATGCGGGACCGGACGGCGCGTCTCGCCGGGAATACCCGCCTGTACACCCCGACCGCCGGTGAGCCGTTGATTGTCCTGGTCGTCGCCGAAATCGCCGCCGCGATCCCGCGCCGCTCACAGGCTGCCCACAACGATCATCGAACGAGCGGTCAATCATGACTGTGATACATGAGAGCAGGTCAAAGGCCTGTCTACGGGTGCGCCGCCAGGGACTTGAACCCCGAACCCGCGGATTAAGAGTCCGCTGCTCTGCCAATTGAGCTAGCGGCGCGTTGCCTCCGCGTCCCCGCGGCGACATGCAGAACTCTACCAGGCGCTGGAGACGAGTGGCCGGGGGTGCAGGCAGGGCGCTCGGTAGCGGCGGCCACCTTGGAGATCACTGGTGGCGGCGGCTCCGGGTCCCTGCGTGTGCTCCGGGGTCCCTGCGTGTCCTCCGGGGCCGGTCTTGCCCGGGATCTTGCCCGGGTCCTGGGGCTGCCTGTGGTCTCGGCTCGGAGCCGTAACGGGCATCAGCGGGGTTCCAGGAATGTTTCGCTGATAGACATGACGTGGCCGACGCCGCGGGCCTGCCGGACGTACGGTCAGGCCGGGACACCGCGGTGAGGCCGGGACGCGGTGGCTTTGGCGTCTCGTCCCTTCCCTCGCGTCCGATCCGGACCGGCGTCACGCGGGTACCGAATCGGACCTGACGACCTGGAGGCCCACCGCGAGTTCCGAAGCATCGTCCGCTGACACGGCCCGTCCCTCGCACGGACCGCCGGATCGGCCGGACCCCAGCCCGCACCCGGGTCCGGGTCCCGTCGAGCGATCGCAGTTGCCCAGCCCACGCCCACGGCCCCAACCAGCCGAGGGGCCTGCCGCCCCCGGCTCCCCGGTGGCTCCCGGCTCCCCGGTGGCTCCCGGCTCACCTACGGCCACCGAGGAGAAAGCCGAGGAGAAAGCCGAGGAGGCCGGGCCGGAGAAAGCCGGGGGCCCCGGACCGGAGAAACCGGCGGTCGGCTGGCTGCGCAGGATCCTCCGCGAGATCCTCGTGTACCGCCGCAACGCCGCCCTGGCCTTCGGCGCCGCGCTGCTCGGCACGCTCGTCACGGCCGCCGTCCCGTTGGTCGAGCGGCAGGTCATCGACAATGTCGTCGTCACGCACCGCCACTCTCTCGCACCCTATGTCGCCATTCTGCTCGGGGCCGGGGTCGTCGTCTTCGCCGCCGCGTTCGTCCGACGCTACGTCGGTGGCCGGCTCTCCCTCGATGTCCAGTACGACCTGCGCGACGCCGTCTTCAGCGCCATCGAGCGCCTCGACGGGGCCCGGCAGGACCAGCTCCAGACCGGGCAGGTGGTGAGCCGGGCGATCTCGGACGTCACCGTGGTCCAGGGTCTGCTGTCCTATCTGCCGATGATGAGCGGCAACCTGGTGCTCTTCGTCGTGTCCCTTGTGGTGATGGCCTGGCTGTCCCCGCTGCTCACCGTCATCGCGCTCGCGCTGGGGCCGGCGCTGTTCATCGTCGGCTACGGCGCCCGACGCACGGTCTTCCCGGCGACCTGGGCGGCGCAGCAGCAGGCCGGCGAGGTCGCCGGAGTGGTCGAGGAGGCCGTCGCCGGCGTCCGGGTGGTGAAGGGGTTCGGGCAGGAGGCCCGCGAGCTGGACCGGCTGGCGGTGGACGCCCGGTGGCTGTTCGCGCTTCGGATGCGTGCGGTGCGCATCACCAGCAGGTTCGGTGCGGCGATGCAGGCCGTTCCCGCGCTCGGCCAGGTCGCGGTGCTGGCGCTCGGCGGCTGGCTGGCGCTGACGGACCGGATCACCCTCGGCACCTTCCTCGCGTTCAGCACCTATCTCGGCGCCCTGATCGGGCCGACGCGGACCCTCGCCGGTCTGCTCACCGTGGGCCAGCAGGCCAAGGCCAGCACGATACGCATCTTCGAGATCATCGATTCGCAGCCGGCGATCACGGACCGGCCGGGCGCCGTGCGCCTTGGCTGGGTCCGCGGGCTGGTCGACCTGGACGGTGTCACGTTCGGCTACGTTCCGTCCCGCCCCGCGCTGCGGGACGTGAGCCTGCGGATCGAGCCGGGGGAGACGGTCGCCCTCGTCGGCACGTCCGGTTCGGGCAAGTCGACGGTCGCGATGCTGCTGTCGCGGTTCTACGATCCCCAGGCCGGGACGGTCCGGCTTGACGGTGTGGACATCCGCACGGTGACACTGTCGTCGCTGCGGGCGCAGATCGGGGTCGTCTTCGAGGACAGTTTCCTGTTCTCCGACACGGTGCGCGCGAACATCGCCTACGGCCGGCCGGGTGCCACGGATGACCAGATCGTCGCGGCCGCGCAGGCGGCGCAGGCGGACGTCTTCATCCGCGGCCTGCCCGACGGCTATGACACCGTCGTGGGGGAACAGGGCCTGACTCTCTCCGGCGGCCAGCGCCAGCGCGTCGCGCTCGCCCGCGCGCTACTCACCGATCCCCGCGTCCTGCTCCTCGACGACGCGACCTCGGCCGTGGACGCCCGGATCGAGGCCGAGATTCACGACACGCTCCGGACGATCATGCGTGGCCGCACCACCCTGCTCATCGCGCACCGGCGCTCCACCCTGCGCCTCGCCGACCGGATCGCCGTGCTCGACGCCGGCCGGATCGTCGACGTCGGGACCGAGGCCGAACTGACGGCCCGATGTCCTCTGTTCCGCCATCTGCTCGCCGGCCCCGGTGAGGGCCTTCCCGACCAGCTCCCGTCCCCGTCCCCCGACCCCGACCTTTCTTGCCTATCCAGAGGGATAAATCGGACACAAAAGGCTCTGGATAGGCAAGGAAGTGGGCAAGGAAAGGGAAGCGCTCTCCGGGGCGGTGCTCTCCAGGGCGGTCTCGGCCGGGGGCTCGGCGGCGGGGGCCCCTTCGGTGACATGCCGGCGACCCCCGACCTGCTCGCCCGGGTCGACGCCCTGCCCCCGGCGCTCGACGAGCCGCGGGTCGACCAGGCTGCGGCGGCCGCCCCCGACCCGGCATTCTCGCTGCACCGGCTGCTGGCCGTGGTCCGCTGGCCGCTCGTCCTGGGCCTGCTGCTGGTGGCGGCCGACGCCGTCGCGGGTCTCGCCCTGCCGACGTTGGTGCGGCATGCCGTCGACGCCGGTGTGAGTGTCGGGGCACGTGACGTCCTGTTCGCCACCGCCGGTGTCGCGCTGGCGGTGGTACTGGTCAACTGGGCGGTGCAGGTGTGGCAGACCCGTGTCACGGGCCGGATGGGGGAGCGGTTGCTTTACATCCTGCGGGTGAAGACCTTTGCGCAGCTGCAGCGCCTCGGGCTTGACTACTACGAGCGCGAGCTCGCCGGCCGGATCATGACCCGGATGACGACCGACGTCGACGCCCTGTCGACCTTCCTGCAGACCGGCCTGACCACCGCCATCGTCAGCCTGCTGTCCTTCTTCGGCGTCCTGGTGGCGCTGATCGTGCTGGACGCCGAGCTCGCCTTGGTCGTCGTCGCCGTACTGCCGATCCTGATCGTGGCGACGGTGGTGTTCCGGCGTCGCTCCTCCGCCGCCTACACCGAGTCCCGGGAACGAGTCAGCGCCGTCAACGCATCGCTGCAGGAGAACCTGACCGGCCTGCGCATCGCCCAGGCGTTCGGCCGGGAAGCGGTCAACCAGGCAAGGTTCCGCGAGCTCGCGGACAGCTACCGCCGCTCGCGGCTGCGGGCACAACGGATGATCGCTCTCTACTTCCCGTTCGTCGAGTTCCTCTCCCGGGTCGCGGGTGCTCTCGTGCTGGGAATCGGCGCCCACCTTGCCGTCGGCGGATCCCTGTCGCCGGGAGCACTACTCGCGTTCCTGCTCTATGTGGACCTCTTCTTCGCGCCGGTGCAGCAACTGTCCCAGGTGTTCGACGGTTATCAGCAGGCCCGGGTCGGTCTGCGCCGGCTTTCCGAGCTGCTGCGGACTCCGACCTCGACGCCGCCGGCCGAGCACCCGCGACCGGTCGGGCGGCTGGCCGGCGAGGTGGTCCTGGCCGGCGTCCGGTTCGCCTACACGGGAGGCACCGCCGCGCGGACGGAGAACTCCGGGCCGGCGGAGAACTCCGGGCCGGCGGGAAACGCCGGGCCGGCGGGAAACGCCGTGAACGGGGTGAGCCTGCGCATCGCCCCGGGGGAGACAGTCGCCCTGGTCGGGGAGACCGGCGCGGGCAAGTCCACGGTGGTGAAGCTGATCGCCCGGTTCTACGACGTGACCGAGGGTGCGGTGCGGGTGGACGGCGTCGACGTGCGCGACTTCGACCTGCCCGCCTACCGGCGACGGCTCGGTGTCGTTCCGCAGGAGCCGTTCCTGTTCTCCGGGACGGTCCGGGACGCCATCGCCTACGCTCGGCCGGATGCCTCCGACGCCGAGGTCGTGGCGGCGGCGCGGGCGGTCGGCGCCCACGCGTTCATCACCCGCCTGGCCGACGGCTACGATCATCTGGTCGGCGAACGCGGCCGGGGACTGTCCGCCGGCCAGCGGCAGCTCCTGGCGCTCGCCCGCGCGGAGCTCGCCGACCCGGACATCCTGCTGTTCGACGAGGCGACCGCGGCGCTCGACCTCGCGACGGAGGCGGCGGTCACGGCCGCCTCGGAGGCGGTGGCCACCCGGCGGACCACGATCGTCATCGCCCATCGGCTCACCACGGCGGCCCGGGCCGACCGGGTGGTCGTGATGGCGGACGGCCGGGTGGTCGAGCAGGGGCCGCACGCCGAGCTGGTGCACGCCGGCGGCCCGTACTCCCGCCTGTGGGCCGCCTTCACCGCGGAGTCCGTCACGCCCGCGGAGTCCGTCACGCCCGCGGATCTCAGCCCGACCGCGGACAGCGGTGCGGATCGGCGAGCGGCTGGCTGACCGTCAAGCGGCTGGCTGACCGGCGAGGGCGGCCTCATTCCGTAATGTCATGGTTCGCCCTCAAGCCTGAGGGGATGCCCTCACGGGGCGACGAGCAAGCCCGCCCGTCGCCCCGATCGGCCGAGCGGTCACCCGGGGCCGGCGGCGATCAGAGGAGGGGATCATGAAGGCGAACGGTCTGTTGATGGAGATCACCTGGCCACGGCTGCCCAGCGGAATCGCCACACCCGGTGAACTCGCCGACCAGCTGGACGCCGACCTGCGGGACCGCGCCAGGGTCGCCGCGTTCGACGAGCACGGTCTGTGGGTCCGGGTCCACCGGCCGCACCAGGTCGAGGCGCTCGCCGCCGAACTCGCTTACAAGCTCTCCCAGGTCGGCGCGCCCGATCAGACGTTCCTCTCCTGGCACGACGAGCTGGGTAATCATCGTCGTTCGCTGAGCGGCCGTCGGATCGGGATGCACCGCAAGGTCGCCTGAACATTCCGGCGGATTCTCGACGAGGTCCCGCGAAGCTCGGGGAAGCCGGCGAAGCCCCGGAAGCCCCGGAAGCCCCGGAAGCCCCGGGAAGACCGGAAGATGGTGGATCCCGCCCGGTCGGCCCTCGGTCGGTCGGCTGGCGGTCAGCCCTCGGCCGGCTGGAGGGTCTCCCGAGCGATCGCGGTGCCGAAGCGGACGGCGCCAGGGGACGGGACCGGGCAGGCCGTCATCGGCTTCTGGAGCAACGGGCAGAAGTGGACCCCGTCGGGGCTGCGGACTGTGACGACCCCGCCGGGCTCGCAGGTCTCGCCCGCGGCACAGGGCATCGTCGAGGTGAACCGGCCGTCCATGGTCAGCACCCGGCCCGCGGGGACCACCCGGGTACGTTCGTGCTCTGCGGCGATCTGGCGCCACAGGCGGTCCAACAGGGTCATCCCGGCCTTGTCGACCGTCTGGTCACGCCGTGGCGGCGCATCCACGAGGACGACTCCGATGCCCTGATTCGTCAGCATCTTGACGGCCTTCGTCACGTCCTCCCGGTAGGCCGTCACCAGGTCACGACCCTGCATGCAGGGCGTCACCTGGTTGCCGGAGAACACCAGAACCGCGGTGGTCGGCCGCCAACGCCGCGCCTGGTCGCGGATGTCCATGAGCCAGTCGCAGGGCGCCGTGCCACCCCAGGTGCGCACCAGCACGGCGGTCCCGCCGTCCGCGCGGGCCGCCTCGTCGAAGGCGCTACCCGCCTCCCAGGCGAGCGAGTCGCCCCACAACGCCACCCGTGGCCTGTCGTCGGAGGTCCTGTTCACCACCAGGGTGCCCCCGACTAGGACGATCGCGACGACGAACAGCCAGCCGACCGGTCCCAGCCGTCCGATCCGCACGGTCCGCCCCTTCCTGCCCCGCCGCACCGGGCCGATATCACCGGATCCCCGATCACGTCCGACTCTGCCCGGCTACCCACCACCTCATCGTGCTTCCCGCCCGGCGCTGTTCTGGTGACGGGTGTGCCGTCCCCACGAACGGACATTACCGAACGTACCTCCCATAACTGTTCTATCCAGAGACCCGAGTAGCTCCCGCTACCGCGGGCGGTCGTGGCCGAGACGGAGGGTGGGGGGTGGGTAGGACATGGCAGTACCCATGGCAGTACCCATGGCAGTACCCATGGCAGTACCCATGGCGGCGGGCTGCCCTGTGGCGGCGGGCATGGGGGTGCTGGTCGGAAGGCGAGACCGGATCTGTGGCAGAGTTTTCGCCATGACGCGGTCCGTTGCGACGCGCAGGCCCACCATGGCTCGCCGTACTGCCGCCGCGGCGTTGACCCTGGGCGGCGTGGCCGGGTTCACCTACGGCATTCCGTCGCTCACCACATTGCGTCGACTACGGCTGCGGTGGACGCCGGCGCTCGCAGGGCTCGGCGCGCCTGATCACGTCGCGCTCACCTTCGACGATGGTCCGGATCCCGTGTCCACGCCGCAGTTCCTCGACGTGCTCGCCGAACTCGACGTGCGGGCGACGTTCTTCGTCCTCGGTGGTCTGCTGGAACGCGCACCGACGTTGGCGAGGGAGATGGCCGCCGCCGGGCACGAGCTGGCCGTGCACGGCTGGGATCATCGCCCGATGCTGTTGCGCGGTCCCCGCTCCACGCACGACCATCTCGCCCGCACCCGGGACCTGGTCGTCGAGATCACCGGTCGCGCGCCGCGGTTCGTCCGGCCGCCGCACGGCATCCTCTCGGCCGGGCTGCTCGTCGCGGCCCGCCGCCTCGACCTCAGCCCCGTCCTGTGGTCGGCGTGGGGACGCGACTGGACGGCCGAGGCGACGCCGGGCAGCGTGCTGGACACCCTCGCCCCCGACCTGCGCGGGGGCGCCACGGTGCTGCTGCACGACTGTGACTGCACATCGGCCCCCGGGGCCTGGCGCAGCGCGCTCGGGGCTCTACCCGGGATCGCCGCGCGCTGCGACGACGCCGGCCTGCGCCTCGGACCACTCGCCGAGCACGGCCTGCCGGCCTAGCTGAATCCTCCTTCTGGCAGGAGCGGCCGGGCAGGTGAGACGGCCGGGCAGGTCAGACGGCCGGGTAGAGGGAGTAGCTCGGGAAGTTGCCGACGAGCCGCTCGTCGGCGTCCGCGCCCACGGTGACGGCTCTGGCCAGATGGACACCGCCGACGAAGGCCCCCTTCCAGGAGGCGCCGCGGCCACCGAACGGCTCGTCCCGGTCGCCGCGGGAGCGCGGCTTGTTGACTCCGACCTTGAACGCCTGCAGTTCCCCGGCGAGCCGGCGGGCATGGGACTCGTCGTCGCAGGCCAGTGAGGCGACCAGCGCGCCGTTGGAGGCGTTCATCGCCGCCAGCAGCTCGGCCTCCGAGTCGACGACGACGATGGTGTCGACCGGGCCGAACGGCTCCGCGTGGTGCAGCGCAGACGACGCCGGCGGGCTCAGGACCGCCACCGGCGGCACGTAGGCGGAGGTGTCCTGCCCGGGGATGAACCGGCCGTCCGCGAGGTCTCCGCGGTAGATCGGCACACCGCCCTTCGTGATCGCCTCGTCGATCTTCGCGGCCAGCTCGGTCGCCTTGTCCGCGGTGATGACCGGGCCGTAGTCCAGCTCGGGCAGCGGGTCGGTGTCGTCGGCGACAGCGAGGGGGTGGCCGAACCGGACGCCGGAGACCACCGGCAGGTACATCTGGAGGAACCTGTCGAACAGTTGGCGCTGGACGACGTAGCGGGGGTAGGCGGTGCAGCGCTGCTTGCCGTACTCGAAGCCCTTCTTCAGATGGGCGGCGAGCACGTCCCACTGGGAGAAGTCCCAGATGCCCCAGGCGTTGAGGCCCTCCTGCTCGAGGAAGTGGCGCTTACCGGTGTCGACCAGGGCGGCGGCGACCTGGCCACCCGCCGACCGGCCGCCCACGAAGGCCAGGCAGCCGATCTCGGGGGCGCGGACCAGCGCCGAGCTCAGCCGGGAACCCGATCCGGAGACCAGCGAGACCGGCAGACCCTCCCGGCGGGCCAGCGCGCTCGCCAGCGTCAGGCAGGCGGCGCCGCCGTCGGTCGGGGTCTTGGCGATGGTGCCGTTGCCGGCGAGGATCTGGACGAGCACGGCATGCATGAGCACGCTCATCGGGTAGTTCCAGCTGGCGATGTTGCTCACCGGACCGGGTAGCTGGGTGCGCCCGGCGATCATGCCGTCGATCTCGTCGATATACCAGCGCACCCCGTCGAGGGCACGGTCGACGTCGGTGCGCGCCAGCCGCCAGGGCTTGCCGATCTCCCAGACGAGCAGGAGAGCCAGCAGGTCGCGGTGGGCGTCCATGGCGTCGACGGCGGCGCGTACCCGGGCCTTGCGCTCGGGCAGCGCCACGTCGCGCCAGCGCTTGTGGTCGTCGAGAGCGGCCCGGATCGCCTCCCGGGCCTCGTCCAGCTCGATCATCGGGGGCCCGGCGATCGGTGTGCCGTCGACGGGGGACAGGCTGTGCAGTGGGTTTCCAGTTCGATGCCAGTGCCCGCCCCAGAGATTACGGAGGCGGTCCTCGTCGAACGCCTCGGGGGCAATCTGGCGGCAGGTGGCGAACGCCTCGGACCAGGTGGTACCCGGCTTAATGTGGAGTCGTGGCTGGGAGCTGCTGGATGCTGCGGCCATACCGGTGATATTGACGGTCATCCGCCGATCACGCCAGGCAAAACGGCCCACTATTTCGAGGGTTCTTAGATGACTGTATCAGTGTAATAACACTCGGTAATTTCCTGCATAAACCGCTATGTGGCCACTCATCGCCCCTGCTCGATATCTAATGATCTTGCTGGTGCTGCTGGTGCTGCTGGTGCTGCTGGTGCTGCTGGTGCTGCTGGTGCTGCTGGTGCTGCTGGTGCTGCTGGTGCTGCTGGTGCTGCTGGTGCTGCTGGCTCGCGTTGGTCGCCGGGGTCGTTGCCAGGAGGAAACCCGGCGCGACTCGCCGCGCGAACATGGTCATATGCGGGTGGGTGGCAGCGTCCACCGCGTACTATTTCCGGCATGTCGGATGCGTTTATCGGGCGAGATGGCGGCACCACTTCGGCGCCGTCACGACCTCGGGTGTGTACTTCATCACGTAGAGTGGGATGGTGTCCGAACCATCTTTCGTTCGCGTCCGGGTTGCCGCCGCTCGGACGATTCGATCCTGATTCCCGGATGTGTGATGACGGCCAGTGTCGTGCCGCCGTCGGCCGCTGAAGCCGACTCCGTCGAGGGCTCCGCGCCGATCCGGGTCCTCGTAGTGGATGATCATGAGTTGTTCCTCCAGGGCCTGCAGACGGTCCTGGAGATTGAGGAGGACATCAGCGTCGTCGGCCGGGCCGGTGACGGTCAAGAGGCTCTGACCTTGGCCTCCGGGACGTCGCCGGACATCGTCCTGATGGATGTCCGGATGCCGGGCCGGGACGGGATCGCCGCGGCGGGTGCCATCAAACGTGCTGTTCCGCGCACTCGTATCGTGATGCTCACGGTCTCGGACGAGGAGTCCGACCTGTTCGAGGCGATCAAGGCGGGTGCGGTCGGGTACCTGCTGAAGTCGATTCCGCCGCACGAGGTGGCCGACGCGGTGCGGGCCGTCCACAATGGGCAGAGTCTGATCAGTCCTTCGATGGCATCGAAGTTGATGGTCGAGTTCGCCACGATGGCCCGTGGTACCGAGGACCGTCCTCGGGTGCACGCCCCGCACCTGACCGCGCGAGAACTCGAGGTGCTGAAGCTGGTCGCTGAGGGGCGCGCGAACCGCGAGATTGCTCGCAAGCTGTTCATCAGTGAGAACACGGTCAAGAACCACGTTCGTAACATCCTGGACAAACTGCAGCTGCACTCGCGGATGGAGGCCGTGATGTACGCGGTCCGCCAGGGGCTGTTCGACATCGAGTGAGCCCGGCGGGGCCGCACGGCTGGCTGCCGCGGTGGGCCTCCGTCCGCCACCCCGCGGGGCCTGGTCAGCGGGATATCGCTCTGGGGTGGGTGACGGGACTTGAACCCGCGGCCACCGGGACCACAACCCGGTGCTCTACCAGCTGAGCTACACCCACCAGAACCTGGCTGCCATGCCGAAGGAGGAGACCCGGTCGGACCGGAGATCCTCCGACCGGTGCGAATCCGGGATGTTCCGAATCCGGGATGTTCCACCCACGCCGCCTGACCAAGCGAAGCTATCGTACCGGTCCGCGCCACCGGATGGGCAAGGGGGTTACCCCGGTCATGCTCACCGCGCTCACCGCGCTCACCGCCCGTTCAGGCGGGCGGTGGAAGATCCCCCGCTAAGCCGCGCGGGTGAACCGGCCGGGTCGTCTGGTTGCGGGTGCTCGGAGCCTCCGGCGGTCAGGGCGGCCAGCGACGCATCGGCCTGGTCGCGGATCTCGGCGGCGATCGCGCGGGCCTGCTCGGTGCCCGGCCCCGGCTGGGGGACGAACACGGCCCGTCGGTAGTAGCGCAGCTCCTCGATGCTTTCTTGGATGTCCGCTAGGGCCCGGTGGCCGCCGCGTTTGACCGGAGCCGCGTAGTAGGCCCGCACGTACCAGCGGCGGGCGAGTTCCTTGATCGACGAGACGTCGATCATGCGGTAGTGCAGGTGAGCGTCCAGTGACGGCAGGTAGCGTGCGAGGAAGGTGCGGTCCGTGGCGATCGAGTTGCCGCACAACGGGGCCTTGCGCACCTCGGGAATCCGGGTGCGGACGTAGTCGAGGAGCTGGCGCTCCGCGTCGGCGAGGGACAAGGTGGAGGCCTGGACGGCGGCGGTCAGGCCCGAGGCCTCGTGCATCTCGCGGACGACCGGCTCCATGGTCTGCAGCGCCTCCTCCGGCGCCGAGATGACCAGGTCGACGCCCTCGTCGAGGATGTTGAGCTCACTGTCCGTGACCAAGCAGGCCACTTCCAGGAGTAGATCCGACGCGGCGTCCAGGCCGGTCATCTCGCAGTCGATCCACACCAGTCGATCCATCCCGCTGACACTATGGTCTGCGGTCGCCGTCGTCACGTGCACCCTCGGGTTCTCATCGGGATAGCTGAGTGCTTGCTCCGCCGAGATCATCTTATGGTCCCTGTTCAGTTACTGACGGTAAAGCTGATGGAGATCTGAGTGTTCCCGGCTCCGACCAGGATCGCGGTCAGGGTGTACAGCCCGTCCGGGACCTCGGAAGTCTGCCATCCGCCGGGATGCGGCGTGAACAGGTACGGCGGGCCCGGGAGATCCCGCCGGTACGGCCCGATCGGTCCATTCAGCACGTACGTCAGGGTGCCGGCGTAGCCCGTCGTCTCCACCCGGATGGTGCGGAATCCCGAGATGGTCTCGCCCTGGTGGATGCCGGCGAAGGTGAACGGCGCGACGGACATCGTCGACGACGGCGTGGGCACGGCGCCCGGGCCGGGCCGGGATGGACGACCGTCGGGTGCGGGGGATGCCGCCGGGGCCGGGCCGGACCGGGGTTCCTGGCTGTGATAACTGAACACCAGGATCGGCATCAGGACCAGGGCAGCGAAGAACAGCGCAAGACCGACCCAACCCCGCCTGAGGGCATCCACGCTGCCTGCGTCCCTCCGCCATGCCGCCCATGGGTTCGGGTCACTTTAATAGGCGGGGATGTGACCGACTCCCGCGGCCTGGGACCGATCGGGATCGAAGCGCGCAGTCGGGCAGGAAAAGGCAGCCGGGCAGGGGGAGGGGGACGTGGGCCGACAGCGGGTCGACGGGCACGCCTGCCGCCGCGGCGTCGGACCGGCACGGGTGGTCCGGACCGGCACGGGAGACGCAGCCGCTTGTCGATGCGGCTGCCGAGGGCAAGACGGCCTAGCGGGTGCGCCTGCGCCGGCCGGGTGGCCGGTTCGGCGGATGGGCGGGCCCGCGATTGTCCCGCGGTCGCTGGCGCACCCCTTGTCGACTGAGCCCCAGGATGCGCTGCTGTGCGATGCGCTCCTGCCGAAGACAGCGACCACGATCCACGCCCCGACCGTAGCCGCCATCTGCGTCTTCCGCGCCCCTCGTCACATGGTGTTTACCTCGTCCCCGGCGTGTCGCTGGCTCTCGCTCACCCTCTTCCCGGCCCCTGGTCGGCCTTCAGATCCTCAGGCGGCCAGCGGTGTGGGGGAGCGCCCGCCGTGGCCCGGCCGGTCGGCGCGCCCGGTGGCGAAGGCAGGCTCCAGGGCCAGGTCCAGCACCTCCCGGACGTCGGTCACCAGGTGGACGGTGAGCGCGTCGCGCACCGGCGCCGGGACGTCGTCCAGGTCCGGGCCGTTGCGCGCCGGCAGCAGCACCGTGGTGATGCCGGCGCGGTGCGCGGCGAGCAGCTTCTGCTTCACCCCGCCGATCGGCAGCACGCGCCCGGTCAGCGATACCTCGCCGGTCATCGCCACCTCCGCCCGGACCGGCCGGCCGGACAGCAGCGACGCCAGGGCCGTCGTCATCGTTACCCCGGCGCTCGGCCCGTCCTTTGGCACCGCACCCGCGGGGACGTGCACGTGGACACCGCGGTCGGCCAGATCCCCGACGGGAAGTTCAGGCGGTAGAGAAAAGTTGCGATGACCCCAGATGTGGCAGGGGACCCCAGCGAGGCCCGCATGCTCGGGGCTTCGCCGGGGTCCCAAGGGCCAGCCGACGGAGGATTTGGAGTCAACCCCGCCGGCTGGGGCTCAGATGCACTGACCTCGAACCCGAGATCACGGGATCATCATGGCCATACAGGTCGTGGTCAGGTCAGGCGCCACGCGGCATAGGTACGCGCCAGGGCGGCTCGGTTCTGAGCGGCAAGGCTGTCCGCCTGCGCCGCTCGCATGCTCCACAGTCCCGCCACGTGGCAGGCAAAGGCGGTCCGATCCTCGTCGGTGCCGCCCGCCCAGCAGTCCAGCCCCGCCGCCCACTGCTCGGCCTGCTGGGGGGTATGCCCGGCGCCAATGAGACGGATCACCATGAACGCGGCGTCTACCCAGCCGGCACCCTGCGCCGGCCAGCCCCAGTCGACCACCCAGACACGGTCCTCTCTGATCATGAACTGGTGGGCATGAAGGTCGGTGTGAATCAGCCGGTTCCCGGCCACGGCGTCGACTACAGCGCCCGCGTGGACGGCCGCAGTGGCTACGTCCCAATCGGGGAAAACTCTAGCTGGAAGCGTTTTTAGATCCTCCCACCAACCCGTGTTGCGCCATCGATCGGAAAGCGAGCGCAGACCCTCGCCGGTCCGGCGGGAGATGTCGTTGACGACGTCCCGGACGCGGGGTAGGTCAGGAGAGCCGGGGATGAGGTCCGCTGGTTGGCCGGTCGCATGCTCGAAGCCAACCAGCAGCCAGTCATCGACCTGGCATGCGAACCGTGGACTCGGCGCGATTCCTGCGGCGAGGTGACCGAACGTGTGCTCGTTACGGAGCCAGCGTGCTCGCCGGCCGCCGCCGTGGACGCCTTTGACGAACAGCCGCTGCTCACCCGCATCCACGACCGCGGCGAGGTCGCAGCCGTCCCCGACGTCCACCGAGTCGGCGGACGTGACGGGTCCGGTCTGCGCCTCAACCGCGTCGCGGACCTGCGTCGGCAGATCATTCCACTTCATGGGAAGTTCGACTCCGCTACTTGGGGACCCGGCTGCCCTTATTTTCGTCGCCGTCCTTGCCGCTTGCCGAGCAGTTGCCCTCGTCGGAGCATGTGGAGCACTTCGCCCACAGTTCGTGGTCGACGGCGTACCCGGCCTGTTGCATCAGGGTGATCGTACGAGCGTGCCTGGCTGCGCTGATGCTGCGGTCGGGTGGCACGTCGTCGGGCACGTGGTGGATGAAGTGGCCGGCGACCTGCCGGCAGAACAGCGTGTACTCCTTGGTGTGCAGCAGAAAGGTGTGCCAGCCCAGGTCGATCGGCGTATGGGCGCTCGACCAGGTGGTCCGCCGCGAGCCGGTTACACAACCGCTCGAAGAGTCTCGGCGTAACAAGATCGCGGCCTCTTCGGGTCGCGATGATCGTGGGCGTGGACATGGTGGGTTTCCTCTCGTCGGGGTCGAACCGCCAGCGACCACGCCGGGTGGCCGCGACGGTTCCTGCTTCGTCGACCCGCCGGGAACGCGGCCTTCAACAGGACCGTTTTAACTGGCGATCGACAGACTACGCAGCGAGTGGTGGTCGATTGTTCACGCTTGCGAACACGCCTGACGCACTGTTCACATCGGTGAACTCATCTGTAACCGTACGACCGACGTTCGTGGGGCTACTCTGAGCGTGTACACCCACACATGTGTTCCGGTCAGGAGAGGCGTCTGTGAACGACAGCCCGGAGGCACCGGCCACCATCGGCGCGCGTATCCGTTCGTGTCGCCGTTAGCGGGGCATGACCCTTGAGACCCTTGCCGGCCTGACTGGCCTGTCCAAGGGGTTTTTGTCGATGGTGGAGAACGGGCAGCGCCGTATGGACCGGCGTTCGCACCTGGAGGCGGTCGCTGACGCGCTTCAGGTCTCCATCACCGACCTGACAGGGCAGCCCTACAAACCCACGAACCCCGCCCAGGCTCGCTCTCTCGCCGCTATCCCCGCTGTCCGGGCCGCCATCCTCAACACCGCGTTCGATGAGCAGCCGGACTGCCCGGCACGGTCTATGGCCGCGCTGCGTCTCGCCGCTGACGACGTTGAGGCAGCGCGGGAAGCAGCCGCGCACGCGAGCTACGCATCGGTCCTGCCAGACCTGATCCAGGAACTGCATGTGCATGCGATCGGCTCGGGTAGTGACGCTCGCACCGCGCTTGCCGCCTTGGTCGGCGCCTACCGGTCGGCTTTCGTGCTCAGCAAGGATCTCGGTTACGTCGATCTCGCGTGGATCGCGGCTGATCGTGCGATGCAGGCCGCCGCGCGTCTCGACGATCCAGCGTGGTCGGCGTTCGGGGGCTTCTACCATGCCAACGCGCTCATGAGCGCTGGCGCCCGCAGCCGCGCGCGTCAGATCGCTGAGCGGGCCGCTGATGCTGCCTCCGGCCAACTCGGCAGGGCACAGGTCATGCCGGTCTACGGCATCCTCCACTTGGCATCGGCACTCGCCGCAGTGCCGGCCGACGCCACGGGCGCCGTCGACGCCCACATCGGGGAAGCCGCCGAGATCGCCGCTCGAACAGGCGAGACGAACGTCTTCCACCCGCACTTCGGCCCGGCCAACGTGGCGGTTTGGCGCCTCAGTATCGCAGTCGAGCGGGGCGACGGCGGGAAGGCACCCGAGATCATGCGTGGTGTGGATACGTCGCCGCGCACAGTTCCTCACCGATTTCGGCCGAGGACTTGCCCAGTCGCGCGGCAAGGACAAACAAGCCCTCGCGGTACTCCGCGAAGCGGAACGGCTCGCGCCAGAGCTGGTCCGGACTCACCCGCTCGTGCGGGAGACTGTTGCCGTCATGCTCCAGCGTGCCAGAGCGAACGTCGGAGGACGTGATCTACGCGGACTGGCCTACCGAATGGGTATCGCTTGACATAGCCACGGGCCGGCGGGATGGAGGGGAGCGGTGGACCGTTGGCCACGTGGGAGCACGGGTTGTCGGATTTGTGTCCTGTTTTCGTGTGTTCGGGGTTTGTGGTCCGGCTGGGCCGGGTCTGATGGGTTCAGGTCGGCGGGGCGGCGTTTCCGAGTGTTCCATCACGCCACATTTTCCCTGGGCCTGAGCTTGTCGTTTAACTTGTCGGTCCTTCAGATCCTGCGGCTGTTGACCTGTCCGTGGTCTTCCCGACTGGTTGGATGATCGCTGGTCGTCGGTTGGTGGGGCCGGGTGGGCG
>NZ_CDXDOR010000103.1:0-18758 GCF_978021225.1 Frankia sp. CeTa3Moorea
CCGCTGGCGCTCCGCCATCAGCAGCCTGCGCAACTCCGCCGTATCGGCCTCGCGAAGCGAGATCAGTTCCCGGTCGTGCCCCGGCGCGGCGAGGAGCAAGGCATCCTGGATCTGGTTGGCGACCATGCCCGCCATGACCGCCAGCAGCGGCCCGGCATCCCGGCGCGGACAGGTGAGATCGAACAGGCCGAGCGTCTGCCCCGTCGCCGGATCACGCAGGGGAACACCGGCACAGGCGAACTCGCCGAGGGACTCCGCGTAGTGCTCCTGACCGAACACGTGCGCCGGCCTGTGCTCCTCGAGAGCGGTACCGATGCCGTTGGTGCCGACAAACCGCTCGGCGTAACTAAATCCGGGCACCAGCGATACGCGGTCCAGCCGGCGTTCGAACGCGGCGTCGCCGGTGCACCGCACGAGCACCAGACCGTTCGCGTCGGTGACGATCGCGCTGACGGCCTGCCTGGCCAGGCGGTCGGCGAGCTGGCACAGGACCGGTTCGGCCGCGCGCACGACAGGTGCGTCGAGGTCCGACGCGGCGAGGAGGGGCTCGGGGCTGTCCGCGGCCACCGCCCACCGCCGCGACCGCATCCACGACTCGCGGATCGGATCCCGCACCCCGCCGGGCTCGCTGGTCTCAGCTGAGACCTCAGCAGAAATCCCAGCGGTGAAGAACCGCTCGCGCGCCCGCTCGAGCGAGGCTCCCTCCCCACCGTTGAGGCGAACCCCCGAGGCCCGTCCGGCTCGCCGAGACGGTCTTGACCGATCCGGCATGACGCACCTTCCCGCACCTTTAACCGTGTGACCTGAGGCAAGTATATGCCGCTTGGGCATGAGCTCGGAATCATAATCCGCTTAGCCCTGCTCGCCGGAGAGGGCAAAAATTGTAGAGAAAGCAATATCCAGTATTTTTCTTCCAAAAATCGGTCTTTCATGTGGTTGGTAGGTTGACGCCTTCTGCCATCGACGCCGTCAGCCGGTGAGAGACCTCGTAGGAGTAGCTGCACCCACCGCCGGCGGGCCGCCGGATAGCGTCGCGCTCAGTAACATGAGCCCTCGTTCAGATTGGGAATATGGTTGCAGTGGCCGGATGGTCGATCGAGAACATCCCGGATCTCACGGGTCACACCATGATCGCTACCGGTACGACCGGAGGGCTTGGGCTGGCGACGACCCAGGTGCTCGCAGCCCGGGGCGCACACGTGATCATGACGTGCCGCGACGGGCAGAAGGCGCGCCAGGCCCGGCGGGAGATCGTCGCGACCGGCGTCGACGCACGCCTACTGGACGCCCGCCTGATGGAACTGGGGCGCCGGCTCACCGCCAGCGGCCACGCAACCCGCTCGGTCGCCGGCGACCCGGGCTTCGCACGCACCAGGCTCGGCACAAAAGAGCGGAAGGTCCCCTCGGAGTTGCACGCCTGCGCGTACTTCGCCACCAGCCGCAGCGTCTTCATTCTCCCCGGAGCCAGCCACCATGATCGGCTGCAGAACCGTCGGCGGCTGCGATGAGTTCAGCGGAATCTCTGCGACGAACACCCGTCCGGTTCCCAAAGATTTTCGACGACATACGACCGGACGACGTCCCGCATCATGCCGGCGTCCCACGCGTAGGATTCCAACAGGCGTTGCATCTCAGGCGGCGCCGGATCACCCGCATACTCGGCGAGCGTCCACTCGTTCTTCCGTTCCGCCCCCGCCAGCAGGCCTGTCGCATACAACGGGCCTAGCCCGGCGCCGCCTCGCTACGGAAACGTCCCGCCACCCGGGAGAACGACTCCTCAGAGCCCCGCCTCCCACTGGTCGACATCCCCATCGCCTACACTGTCATCTACGGCCACCGCGTCTTCACGGTTATACACAAACCCGAAGGATCACACGGTGGCCGCACTGCGCCACCGGCTCCTCCACGCGGGCAACACAGAGACCACTATTGCTGTAGTAATAAGCCGACACGGGTTGGGCGGCCATGAAGAGTGTGATCATCGAGGTCGCGGACCGCGACGCGGACGGTCCGTCGCTGCTGGAGGTCGAGCCGGGCGAGGTGGCGACGTTCGGTCGCGGTACGCCCGGCCGGCCGGTGGACATCGTGGTGCCCGACCAGGGAGTTTCCCGAGTGGCGGGCCAGATACGACCAGTCGAGGACTACTGGCTGCTGACGAACTTCAGCCAGGATTCCACGTACGTCGTGGAAAACCCAGAGGGCGCCGGCGAGTTCGTGAAGGTTCCCCCCCGACGGGTGGCGGCACCGGTTCCATTCGAGTTTGCCCGGGTGCTACTGCCGCTGACGCGTGGGGTGGGCGGCTTCAAGGTGTACGCGCCGCAACACGAGTATGTCGACCGGCGCATGGTCGCCGCCGACGACGGTGAGCTGACCCGCCAGGTCTTCCCGCTCGACGAGACGGCCAAGTACTTCCTGATCCTCGTGGCGTTGTGCGAGCCGCGGCTACGGGACTCCTCGGTCGTCGCCATTCCCACGCTCGACCAGGTGATCGACAGGTTGCGCCCGCTGCCGGGCTGCGCCAGCCTCACCCGGTCCGCCGTGAACTTTCACATCAATTACCTCGTCGAGAACAAGCTGCGGGTCAAGCCGCCGGACACGGCGGAAGGGGACCGGTTCGCGGCCCGGCGGGAAGCGCTCGTGACGGTGGCGCTGCGCTTCAATGTGGCCCGGGAGGAGCATCTGGCGCTGCTTCCGTCCCCGCGTCCCGGCGGCCGGCCCGGTAATGATGGGCAGCGCAGCGGGCGGCACTGACCATGCCGGTGCCGATCACAGTGGAGTGGTCAGAACGCACCCCGTCCGCAGTCGTCCCGCGCGGCTACCGGGTCGGCCCCTTCACGGTCACAGACAAGATCGCGGCTGGTAGCTGGGGCACGGTCTACGGCGGGTACCGAGCCGACCGGGACGGGCTAGCCGGGCGCAGGCCGGGCGAGAGCAGGCCACGCCATGCCGGCGCCGAGGTTGCGTTGAAGTTCCTGCCGGTTGCCGGGCTGTCTCCCCGGGAGCGCGCGGAGCTGCGGGCCGGTGCGC
The DNA here is from genome assembly GCF_978021225.1 of Frankia sp. CeTa3Moorea. Classification (NCBI taxonomy): domain Bacteria; kingdom Bacillati; phylum Actinomycetota; class Actinomycetes; order Frankiales; family Frankiaceae; genus Frankia; species Frankia sp. CeTa3Moorea. The sequence goes on from NZ_CDXDOR010000103.1 coordinate 3,028, forward strand.
TGCGCGAGGCGGCGTTGGTCCGGATCCCCGCCCACCCCCGGCTGATCCGCGCGCTCGCCGTCCTGGTCGTCGACGATCCCGACCGACCCGACCTGCATGGCGCGGTGGTGCTGGCCATGGAGCGGGCCACCGGCAATCTGGTCGACCTGCTCTACACCACGGCACCTCTCTGCCCCACGGCACCCCTCTGCCCCACGGCACCCCTCTGCCCCACGACACCCGACGCGTCGTCGGGCCCCCCGCTGGCGGACCGGGTCCGCATCCTCGTCGAGGTGTGCGAGGGCCTGGCCCACATGCACGCGAACAGCTGGGTCCACGGCGACCTTAAACCCAGCAACGTGCTCATCATGCCGGATGGTTCGGCCCGGCTGGCGGACTTCGGTTTGGCGGTCGAGATCGACGGTACGCACGGCCGCGCGCCGCGCCTGGCCTCGCCCGACCACACCCCGCCGGAATGGTGGAGCGAGCGCATCACCGAGGCCGGGGTCCCGATCCGCATGACCCGGGATGTGTGGGCCTTCGGCGTGCTCGCCCACCAACTGCTGACCGGCACCCACCCCTTCCCCGGGCAGACCAGCCGGTCCCGCTCCGAGGCCGCCCTCACCTATGCGGCGGGTCGCACACCCCTGCGACTGGCGGAGACGCTGCCCGACGGCTGGCGGGAAGTGATCCGCGACTGTCTGGCTCCGACCCATCAGGCCCGCGCCGCACACCCGATCGGCACCGTCCTTCGCCGCGCCCGCGCCCTCCAGCGCGACGGTGACGCGATCACGACCTCGACACGCGACCTGCGCGTGCCCCGGTCGGGACCGGACAGCCCGGTCGCGCCTCCGGCACAACAAACGAACGCGGTACAGCGAACGGCGGCGCAACGAACGGCGGCGGCGCGGCGCATCCTGATCGCGGTGGGCCTGCTGGCCGTCCTGATGCTCGCCGCGGGGTCGGTCCCCCAGCCGTTCTCGTTCCAGCCGGGTGGCGAGCTGCGGCCCGGCGCGCCGATACCCGCCGCCTACCGTCCGCTGATCACCCGGGCCGCGCACGCCTGCCCGGACGAGGTGGTCACGCCCGCACTGATCGCGGCGATCCTCGCGACGCAGAGCGGCTTCCACCCCCGTGCCTCCCACCCGGCAGCCGCGGGGGGCCAGGGCGAGTACGGCATCGCCGGATGGACACCACGGGTGTTCACGGGGTTCGCGGTCGACGCGGACAACAACGGCCGGGCGTCCTACTGGGACCCCGCCGACGCCATCTTCGCCGTCGCCAATCAGCTCGAATACGCCAACCAGCGCCTCGGTGACATTTCCGGCGACCGGGCGCTGCTGCTCGCCGCCGCGTATCACACCAGTGTCAAGTATGTTCGCGCCAACGGGGCCCGAGGACCGCAGGTGCGAGGTTACGTCGAGCGGGTGCAGCATTATCTCTCGCTTTTTACCGACCGCAGACCGGCTGCGTCGAGTTAGATCGTACGACACGCTTCACCGGCGGTGACCCTGTCACCCGGCAGGGTCACAGGCATCCGGGTCCGGCCTAGGTTTGGCCAGGTCGACATCGGATCGTTTCATTCAGGTGTGACCTCCGGCTGTCGGCACGTTATCTGCCGTTCAAGGTGACGGGAGGAGGTGAATTCCGTGCGTTCGTACGAGCGTCCCACGCTGACACGTGTCGGCCTGTTCAGGCTCAGGACCACCGGCAGCGGTGGTTACCACTGGGAGTGGATCGACGCCTGGGGATGGGGCCCCTGAGCCTCCGATCGACCGCTCCCCGGTGCTGATCGCGGCGGGCGGCCCCCGGCGCCGCCCGCCGACGCAACTACGCCGGTAACCCGTTGCCCCCGTCATCCGTATTCCGGTGAGGAATTCCGGTGAGGAGCCGATCCCCTTGCTACCGACCGGTCCCTGGTTCGTCGCCCTGCCCGACAGCGGACGCGTGACGGCGGTCGCCGACACGCTGCGGACAGCGCTCCCCGGTGTCGTCACGATCGCGCACCCCTCGGGGCGGCCCTGGCTGGTGGGCCGCTGGGCTCCGTGGCGGGTGACGGTCGGTCGGGCCCGCGACACGGTCATCGCCGTCGTGGGCGATCACACGATGGCGCGGGAGCCGTTGAACGCCTTCGCCGAGAACGTGACGAGCGTAGGCGACCTCGACCGCCTGTACCCCCGGATCCGCGGAAGCGTCCACCTGGTCGCATCGGTAGGAGGCACGACCCGGGTGCAGGGCACCGCGTCCGGCCTGCGCCGGGTCTACTCCGGCACGGTCGACGGCGTCGCGATCGCCGGTGACCACGCGACCGTCCTCGCGGGCCTGTCGGGCGCGGCCGTCGAGCCGGCCCGGATCGCGGTGCGGCTACTCTTCCCCGGCGTGCCGTGGCCGCTGGGCTGGGATCCGGTGTTCAGGACCGTCGAGGCCACCCGACCGGGGCACTACCTGCTGCTGGCCCCAAGCGGCGAACGCAGGCAGATCCGCTGGTGGGATCCCCCGCCGCCCGAGCTTGCCGCCAACGAGGGAGCAACGGCGCTGCGGGACGCCCTCACCGAGGCCGTCCAGGCCAGGGTCACCCCGGGGGCGAAGATCGTCTCCCATCTGAGCGGGCTGGACTCCAGCTCGCTGTGCTCGCTCGCGGCCCGGGAGAAGGCCGAGATCGTCGCGCTGACCGCGGCGCAGCCCGACCCGATGGACGACGACGTCGCCTGGGCCGGTCGCACGGTAGCGGCGCTACGCCGGGCCGGCCACCGGATCGAGCACGACGTCATCCCGGCGTCGGAGTGCCCGCTGGTCTACGACGGGATGCTCGCCGCCGGCGACAAGTTCGACGAGTTCGACGAGCCGTTCCTCTACCTGCACAACCACCGTCGCTTCCGGCACATCCTCCGGCGCGGCGAGCGCCATTCCCCGCAGCTGCACCTGATGGGACTCGGCGGCGACGAGCTGTGCGCCCCGGGCCCCCAGCTCTTGGCCGCCATGCTTCGCACATCCCCGTCCGTGGGGTGGCGACATCTGCGGTCCGCGGCCGCCTGGAACCGGTCGTCCCTGGCCACCGTCGTCCCGCAGCTGGCCCGCGGCTATCTGGCCCACGGCCGGACGTACGCCGGGTGGCTGCGATCGGCCGCGGACGCGGTGGGGCGCCCGGGCCCCGAAAAACGGCCGCCGGTCGGCTGGGGAACCCCGCCGGTGCTCCCGGCGTGGGTCACCGACGACGCGATGGACGCGGTCCGGGAGGAAATGCGCCACGCCGCCGGGACGGATCCCCGGCTGGCCGCGGACCGCGGAACGCATCACAACCTTACGGTCATCCATGCGGGTGCTCAGGTGGCGCGGGGATTCCAGCGGATCGCCGCCCAGGAGGGCGTCCTGATCTCGGCGCCGTTCCTGGACGACCAGGTCGTCGACGCGGCCCTGGCGGTTCAGGCGGCCGGCCGGTACGAGCCCGCGCGGTACAAGCCGCTCCTGGTCGACGCGATGCGCGGCGTCGTCCCCGACGCCACGCTGCGGCGCGTAACGAAATCCGACACCGCGGCAGCCGCCGTCATCGGCAGCCGGCGGCACCGCGACCAGATAACTGGCCTGCTGGAGGATTCCCGGCTGGCTCAGTTGGGACTGATCGACGTGGACGTTCTGGCCGCGGCCGTCCGCGGCCCCATCGACATCCAGACCCCCCACCGCCGGCTCGAGCCGACGATCGGCTGTGAAGTATGGCTCCGCAACCGTAGTGAGGACTCGAATGTATTCATTGGCAGCTGACATCTCGACGGTCGATACGGACTACGGCGTCGTCCTCCTGGACGAGACGAAGGGCGAATACTGGAATCTCAACCCCTCCGGCGCGGTCGTCCTGCGCTCGGTGCTGCGGCCCGGGACGGTGGACGACGCCGCCGCGGCCCTGGTGCGCGACTTCTCCATTGATGTGGAGGTGGCCGAGCAGGACGCGCGCGGCGTCATCGACGAGCTGGTCAGGACGGGGTTGCTCATTCCGGCCGTCGTCGAGGGCAGCCCGCGGGCCCACGGCGGAGCGGCGCGTTCGGAACAAGCGCCGGGGCAGCCATGAGCATCCCGCAGATAATCGGCGTCGAGCGACATTCGTTCTCCCGGCGGGAACGGTCGAGGGCAGACGCGGCCGTGCTGGTCGCCCGCCTGCTGGCCCGGCAGCCACCGCGGCGCATCCAACGGGCGCTGCGGCTGGTCGGCCGGGGTGCCCGCCCGGCGACCTACGCCGAGGCCAGCCGCGCCCGGACGGTCGTGACCAGGACGAGCTGGGCGTGCACCGGCCCAGAGGGGTGCCTGCCGCGGTCCATCGCCACGACGCTGCTGTGCCGGCTCGGCGGCAGCGTTCCCACCTGGTGCGTCGGCGTGCGGGTGGTGCCGCCGTTCGGCGCGCATGCCTGGGTCGTCGCCGAGGGCCGTGACGTCGACGAGCCCCACCCGGAGGGCTATCACCGCCGCCTGCTGAGCGTGGAGCCCGCCGGCCACAGCCCACGGCGGCGGGTGGGACGGCCGGACGCAGGTCTCGGACAGCAGCCGGCCGACACCGCCGGAGCGCCCCAGTGAGCGGGGCGGTGAGCGCCCCGGTGAGCGCCCCGGTGAGCGGGGCGGTGAGCGGGGCGGTGAGCGGGGCGGGCCGCACCGTCGGCGCTTGCGGGGCGCCGCCGTTCCCGATGGCTCGCGCGTGTCCCTACCACCCGCCGCCGGGCTACCGGGGCCTGCGGGCCGCCGGGCCTCTCGCGAAGGTCACGCTCATCGGCGACCGCCCCGCGTGGGTGGTGACCGGGCACGGGAACGCCCGCGCGCTGTTCGCCGATCCCCGGCTGTCCGCCGACCGCGCCGACCCGAACTACCCGGAGCTGACCGGCCGACGGGCGAGCGCGGAGACGATCCGGGCGGTGCGGACGTTCGTCGAGATGGACCAGCCGGAGCACGCCGCGCACCGGCGGCTGGTGATCCCGAGCTTCAGCGTGCGCCGCGCCCACGCCCTGCGGCCGCGTCTCCAGGGCGCCGTCGACCTGCTGGTCGACCGGTTGCTGACGGCCGGGCCACCTACCGACCTCGTCGACCAGTTCGCCCTCGACGTCGCCGCGTTCCTGCTCTGCGAGCTGTTCGCGGTGCCGCCCGACGACCGCACCGCCTTCCGGGACCGCCTGGCTCGACCGGACGGAGCAGGGCTTCCGGAGCTCGCCGGCTACCTGGGGGGGCTCCTGCGCGGCCGGGAGAGCGGTCCGGGCCAGGACGCGCTCAGCCGGCTGGCGAGCGCGTACGCGGGCGGGCACGGAGGCGCGGGCGGGCACGGAGGCGCGGGCGCCAGCGAGGCGGCACACCGGCAGGCGGTCAACACGGCCATGATGCTGGTGGTCGCCGGCAGCGAGACCATGACGAACACGATCGCGTCCGGCATGCTGACGCTGCTGGACCATCCCGACCAGGCGGCCGCCCTGCGCGCCGGCCCGGCCGCCATCCCGGGCGCGGTCGAGGAGCTCCTACGCTACTTGTCCGTCGCCGACACCATCCCCCGGGTGGCCGTCGCCGATATTGGGATCGGCGGCCGTCTGATCCGGGCGGGCGACGGTGTCGTCCTCGCTACGGCCGCCGCGAACCGCGACCCGGCCGCGTTCGCCGACCCCGACGCCTTCGACGTGCGCCGCGGCCCGCGCAACCACCTCGCGTTCGGCTTCGGCGTGCACCGGTGCCTCGGCCAGAACCTCGCCCGGGCCGCTCTCCAGATCGCGTTCGCCACAGTGCTCCGTCGCGTTCCGACCCTGCGCCTGGCTGTTCCCGCCGAACAGATTCCGATCAAGGGCGCCGTGGGGCTGCAGGGCGTCACCGCGCTGCCGGTCACCTGGTGACGGCGCCCGCGGCCTGGCCGGTGCGACCGCTCGCGGTGACCCGCTTCGCCATCCCACGAACAGGTTCTCCGGCACCCAGGCTACTACGCTCGGTTGTGATCCATCGACCGTGGGATGCGGGCTAGATGACTATCCACGCCTACGTAGCCAGCATCCGAACTGGGCAGGTGCTGGTGGTCGACCCGCTCGCGGGTGTCGTGAGCGCCGCCATCGGAGTCGGCGCGCTCCCCTTCGGGGTGGCGGTGGCTCCCGACGGCAGCCGCGCCTACGTCACCAACTTCGGCGGGAACGACGTGTCCGTCGTCGACACGGCCACCGGGGCCGTCACCGCCACCGTCCCGGTCGGCGCGAACCCCGGAAGCGTCGCCGTCAGCCCCGACGGGCGGCGGGCCTACGTGACGAACTTCGGCGGGAACGACGTGTCCGTCGTCGACACGGCCACCGGGGCCGTCACCGCCACCGTCCCGGTCGGCGCGAGCCCGGCGAACGTCGCCGTCAGCCCCGATGGGCGGCGGGCCTACGTGACGAACTTCGGCGGGAACGACGTGTCCGTCATCGACACGGCCACGCACACCGGAGCCATGCGCACCGGAGCCATGCGCACCGGAGGCACGCACACCGGAGGCACGCACACCGTCATCGACACGATCAGCGCCGGGGCCGGCACCAACGGCATCGCCGTCGCGCCCGACGGCCGGCGAATCTATGTGACCAGCACGGGCGGCGACCCGGGCGAGGTGTCGATGATCGAGACGTCGGCCGGCACCGTGACCGCGAAAATCGCCGTCGGACCCGGCCCTTTCGGGGCAGCCCTGGCACCGGACGGGACGCGCCTTTACGTGACCAACTATTACGGCCACACGGTCTCGGTGATTCACACGGCTCTCGACACGGTTGTCGCAGTTTTCCCCGTCGGCGCCCGCCCAGAGAACGTCGCGGTGGCGCCGGACGGCAGTGTCGCGTGCATAACGAACCAGGCCAGTTGTGACGTATCCGTGGTCGACCTCGCCGATTGCGTCGTCGTCGCGACGATCCCGCTCGCCGGCACGCCGGGCGGCATCGCCGTCACGAGCGCCCCGGTCACCGGCTGACACCCCGGCACCGGCTGACGCCCCGGTCACATGCGAGATAGAATGGATGACTCCAGCTATAATAAGTAGAGTTATCAAGAGGGTGACGGGGTGGACAAGCCCGCCGAGATGTTCGACCGCGACTTCGAGTGGGCCGAGCTCACCCGCTTCGCCCGCCACCGGAGCCGGGAAGCCACCCTGGGAGTGATCTCCGGACGACGGCGCCAGGGCAAGACCTTCCTCCTCGACGCGATCATCCGCGCCCACGGTGGTTTCCTGTTCACCGCCACCGAGACCACCGAAGCCGATGCGCTACGCCAGTTCGGGGAAACCCTCGCCCGCTACCGCGGCGAGCCGGCCCCCCACCGGTTCACCCACTGGGACGAGGCCATCACCCAGCTGATGCGCATCGCCACGGCCGGGCCCACCCCCGTCGTCATCGACGAGTTCCCCTTCCTCGCCAAGGCCTCCCCCGCGCTGCCCTCCATCATCCAACGCGCCCTGGACCCGACGGCCCAGCACACCAACACCCCGGTCCGACTACTGCTGTGCGGCTCCGCCCTGTCCTTCATGGGCCGACTCCTGGCCGGCAACGCCCCCCTACGCGGCCGTGCCGGGCTCGAACTCGTCGTCCCCACCCTCGACTACCGCCTCGCCGCCCAATTCTGGGAGATCACCGACCCGCGCACCGCCGTACTCACCCACGCCATCGTCGGCGGCACCCCCGCCTACCGTCGGGAGTTCGCCCAGGGCGACACCCCAGCCGGCCCCGACGACTTCGACCCCTGGGTCACCCGCACCGTCCTCAACCCCGCCCGCCCCCTCTTCCGCGAAGGCCGCTACCTGCTCGCCGAGGAGCCCGAACTCCACGACACCGCCCTCTACCACTCCGTCCTGGCTGCCATCGCCGCAGGCAACACCGCCCGCGGTGGGATTGCCGACTACCTCGGCCGGAAATCCACCGACCTCGCCCACCCGCTGAGCGTGCTCGAGGACGTCGGCCTGATCCGCCACGAACCCGATGCCTTCCGCCGCAACCGCTCCGCCTACCGGATCGCCGAGCCCCTCGTCGCCTTCTACCACGCCGTCATGCGCCCCTACTGGGGCGACCTGGAACGCCCCGGCCGCGCGCAGGCCGTGTGGCAGCGCGCCCAGCCCACCTTCCGCGGCAAGATCCTCGGACCACACTTCGAAAACCTCTGCCGCGACTGGGCCCGCTGGCACGCCGCCCCCGACACCTACGGCGGCCATCCCTCCCGCGTCGCCGCCGGAACCATAAACAACCCGGCCGCCAGAACCAGCCACGAGATCGACGTCGCGGTCTTCGGCCACCACGACTCCGAACGCGAAACCCTGCTCGCCCTCGGCGAAGCCAAGTGGAACGAGACCATGGGCCTCAAGCACCTGCAACGCCTCAACCACATCCGCGGCCTGCTACCGGCACACCACACCGCCATCGGCGTTGGCGTCCCACGCCTGCTGTGTTTCAGCGGGGCAGGTTTCACCCCCGAACTCCATGAGGCCGCCACCCACGACCCCACCATCCAGCTCATCGATCTACAACGGCTCTACCACGGCGAATAACGGGACTGTCCAACCCTCTCGCCGAGCCCCAATCCACCATCCAATATGATCAAGACAGCCGGCAATACCCCGTCAACATCGTTGATTATCTTAAAAATGGCTAGCCACGCGCCTTCGCCGGCAAACGGCGCAGCCTCGCCACCCCACGCCGATGCTGCCGGACGCTGACGACCGGCAGCAAGCCGGTTGAGATCACCACCGACAAGGCCCCTGTCCACGGTGGCGGCGGGCGAGCCGGTCAGTCGTCACCTTCGGGGTTGACGTCGTCGCGGTCGTCTTTCCCCCGGAACGGGTTGAGTCTTCTGACCGCCACTCGGCCCCGATCCGACTGGCTGTCGAGTGACAGGTGAACCACGGTGTCGGCAGTCCACGCCGGGCCGCTCTCGTGGTGCGAATCGGCGGCCGGGCTGGTCAGATCGCCGTCCGGCGCGGGCCCCGCGGAGAGCGACGGAAAGCTCGACCTGGCGTAGGCGGCAACCGCGCGCATGGAAAGCAGGTCCGTCGTGGCGCCGATCGGGGCGCCGACAAAGGGCACCATCTTGCCCAGGTTGATCACTCCGGTCGTCCCGGCCTTCGTGAACAGCCGAAACCCGACCTTCTTGTTGATCTCGATGAGGGTCTTCCCGGACACACGCTTGACAGCGGCGGCGGCACCTCGCCGGCCGATCTCGATGCCGGCCTCGCGGAGGATCTCCGTCGCGGGGCCACCGCCGGCCATCGTCAGCAACACGGCGGTCCTGACGTCCTCGGACTGCAGGTCGTACCCGCGTAGGTGCGCGACGCCCGCGACCAGCCGGCCCGCGACGATGAAGTAGCCGCTCACGCCGGCCGGCACCGTTATCGGGAGAGTGGCCACTCCCCCGAGCCCGGTCAGGGCCCCGTTCGCCGCCGCGAGGCGGAGATGGATGGCGACGAACCGGTCGACCGCCTTCTCGGTGCCCGCTGTCACCGTCCGCGTCTCGTCCGCGACCTCAGCGGCACCCCGAAAAGGACCGGCGCCCTCGATCGCGATGGTCAGGATCTGCCCGATTCCCCTCGCCACGAGGCCAGCGGCGTCCCCGTCCGCCTTCGGTCCGGGCCCGGTCAGGATCTTTCCGGCCATGCTGTCGGCGGCGGTCACTGAGTTCTCCCCGTTGACGGTAGCGGGCCAACAATGACATATCCCGCAGGCGTGACGAACAGTATGCACGGTAGTGCCACGACCCGTGTCCGCGGCTCTCGGCGTTGCAGATCTTCGCCAGGGCCTTCCTCGCGCCGGACGAGGAGCACACCGCTCCTTCCTACCGTCTTTCAACAGGTCAAGCTTCTGCCCACGCGTGAGCGGAAGGAGCCGGACGGCCCGCGTCCGCCTGCCATCTTTCTCTGTCGCGCGGACATTCGACTCTTTCAAGGAAATTGTGCCCGTGGTTCAGTGAACCTATCGGACGGGTACCAGTGCAGCCCCGGCAACAAACCTGGTCAACGACCTCCGGTCGGGCCTCTCCTGCGAAAGCGAGACCTCTGATGAGTATCTACGACGCTATCGGCGGCGCGACGGCCGTGCAGGCCGCGGTCGACAATTTCTACGTCCGGGTGATGGCCGATCCCGTTCTTGCGCCCTTCTTTGCCGACCGGGACCTGCCCCGCCTCAAGGAACACCAGCGGGCGTTCATCGCCGCGGTGATCGGTGGTCCCGAGGTCTACCAGGGTCGGGACATGGCCGCGGTACACGCCACGCTCGGCCTCACCGACATCCACTTCGACGCGGTGGTGGACCATCTGCTCGCGGCGTTGGCCGGCCTCGGTGTCCCGACGGAAACCACCGGCCAGATCGGAGCGGCCCTCGCCCCGTTGCGTTCCGACGTCGTCACGGTATCGTAGTAACAGCAGTAACTCACGTCATAAACGACCCTGCACGGTCGGGCTGGTGAAGCCGCGCCCGGCTGACTGGAAAACCCAGCGCAACGTGGGCAGGCTCGTGCCCGCCAGGGCACTTGGCCGCTGGTGCGGGTGATGGCAACGGGTGCGATGCGGCTGTTACCGGTCCTTCTACCGGCGAGCGGCGTTGGACGGGCGAGCGATCTCGCTGGCTGGTGGCCGTCAGGGCGCGGGTCAGGCGGCGGCGACGAGGGCCGCGGCCTGCTCCGGGGAGATACCGAGGTTCTTCATCTGGCGGGCGGCGGCGCGGCTGCGCCGCTCGGGGTCGCCTTGGCGGGCGTAGTAATCCTCGCCGAGGTCGCGGAATGGTACTGCTGGATTACTCAACAGCTCCCAGATAATTTCGAGGATGAGCCGCGCTGTCGCGACGACTGCCTTCAGCGCCCCGCGGCGGCGTTTGAGTCGCCGGTGGCGGGCACCGATAAAGGTGTGGGTCCGCCCGGCGACGACCGCGGTCGTCGCGAGGATCCGGCGCGGGTAGCGGTTGCCTTTACCGGTCCGGCCCCTGCGCAGCGAGCCACCGGACTGGATCGTGCGCGGGGTCAGCTTTGCCCAGGACACCAGAGGGCCCTTGGTGGGGAACTGGGACATGTCCGTGCCGATCTCCGCAAGGATGATCCGCGCGGCGTCCAGGCTGATCCCGGGGATCGCGTCGAGCAGCGCGACCAGACGGGGTCCGGTCATCCCCGCCGGCCAGGCGGGCCGGGCCGGTGCGGCGGACGGGACGATCTCGCCGGTGGCCGGGTCGACCGTGCCGTCTTCGCCGCCGAAGGTCTCGGTGGTGGTTCGGGTGGCGGGAGCGGCGATCTCGACGTGGCCCTTGGGCATGGGCAGCATGGCGACGTACTGCTCGATCCGCGCGGACAGCGAAGCGATCTTTGTGTCGATCTCGTCGATCTGCTCGAGGTAGACCTTGAGCTGGAAGGCGTGGTGGTCGGAGAACTGGCCGGTTAACGCGGCGATCAGCGTCTCGCGGGGTGCCTTCAGCCCGCGGGAGAGGTCCGCGAGCCGGCGCGGGTCGCGCTCGCCGGCGACCATGGCGTCGAGCATCCGCCGCCCGGAGAGCCCGAAGATGTCCGAGATCACCGCCGAGAGCTTGACCAGGGCCAGTTCGAGGACCTTCTCGACTCGCTGCTTGGCCCGGGTCCGGTCCGCGACCAGGTCCGCGTTCATCCGGGTGAGGTCGCGTAACTCCCGGATCTCCTTCGGGGGGACGAACGAGGCGCGCAGCATGCCCCGCTCGGTGAGCTTGGCCAGCCACCCGGCGTCGGGTTTGTCCGTCTTGGGACGTCCTGGGACGTTCTTGACGTCGCGAGCGTTGACCAGAACGACGTCCAGGCCCCGTTCTTCGAGGACGAAATACCACAACCGCCAGTAGTCGGAGGTGCTCTCGAGCGTGACCCGCTCGATCCCCTCGCGGACCAGTCTGTCGGCCAGTTCCACCACCGCCGGGTAGGTCGCCGGCACGTCGAGGACCGCTGTGCGCCGCTTGCCCTTCTTCCCGTACGGCATGCGGATGCACACCTTGCCCGCCTTCTTGGCGACGTCGATGGCGGCGACGCGCTGGAGGATCTGCTCGTCCTCGTCGTCGGGCAGCTCCACGCCCTCCACACCAACCCCCTTCAGGTCGACTACTAGAAGCGGCCGTCCGGGGACCGAAAGCAATCACATTCTGGCTGGCGTGCTCGGAGCACAGGTGGCGACCCGTAAGGTCAGGATCCCTCGCCAAACTGAAAATCGGCCTCAAGGCCAGGAAGCGGACGGCGTTGGACGGACGGCCGGCGCCGACCTTCCCAGACCGCTTGGCAGGGCAGACCTTCGGCCAGGGGAAGCCGGTCACGCGCTCGCCGACAGGTGCGCACCGGCACCATGGCGGCGCGATCCCGGGAGGCCGCCAACAGCCCGGGGCCCTGGCAGGGCCCGATCGACCAGCCGGACCGACCGCGGCAGCACCAGCCCTTTCACGCCGCAGGCGGCGTGCCCGAAGGGCCAAAGAAACTGAAAACTGACCCCCAGGGGCGTGGGGAGGACGTCTCAGCGCGTTCACGGAGCTTGGCCATCCGCGGATCACCCCCACGGGCGTGGGGAGGACGACTGGCCAGCCCTCACCGTCGCCGCCTGGTCCGGATCACCCCCACGGGCGTGGGGAGGACCTGACCAGGATCGACCACGTCGGGATCGCGGTGGGATCACCCCCACGGGCGTGGGGAGGACGCGGCGAGGCGCTGGGCGTAGCCGCCGATCGTCGGATCACCCCCACGGGCGTGGGGAGGACGGCCTGTGCTTTCTCGATGGTTGCCCGGATGGCGGATCACCCCCACGGGCGTGGGGAGGACCCTTTCTGACCTGGTCTTTTGCAGGGTCTCCTGTGTCTGTTGTGATGGGAGGCCGAGGAGTTGGAGGCTGCCGAAGTCCATAACATGGCAGCGGCGTCCACCGACTGCCTTGACCGTAAAACCTTGATCGTAAAATCTTGATCGTAAAATCTTGCTCAAGGGTCGGCGGGGTGGATGCAGACGGCGCGGCGCCGTCGGCGATGCTACCGACAATCACGCTCGAGAGTTCGTCGCATTCGCGGGCGGGGACGACCCCGACGTAGAGGCCGGCTTTGGGTTCGATGGGCCGAGAGATCAGAGCACCTGCGACATGCTCGGGTACGACGGGGGTCAAGATGACAATCTTTGAGATCATGGGCTGCCGAGTGGGTCTCCGCCCCTGACGGCCATCACCAGGTGAGGCCGAGTTCTGCGTCGAGGAAGAAGCTGCGTCCGCCGAGGTCGGCTGGCTGGGCGTATCCGGCGTCGTCGATGGGATGGGGCAGGGGAACGAACTCGCGGAGCACGGCGTGCTCGGCCCATCTGGTCGGGACAATTGCGGCTCCCGGATGCCCTCGACGCCAATCGCCGTCGGCGACGGGGATGCTGTGGGCAAGGATGGCGCGGACGTCGTTGGTGGTGAACGAGCCGTCCCGGCGGCTTCCTTTCTCGGGTAGCGGGTGTCGTCGGGTGCGGTCGAGCCAGCGGTAGCCGTCCGCATCGACGAAGCAGCAGACCACGCGGACGGATTCGACGCCGAGACGGGTGCTGACCTTGTCCTCGACGAGGCCGCTGCTGGTCAGCCGTGCGAGGGGGAGGGCGTTCTTCGGCGTCAGGATCATCGCCTGCTCGGCGAGGCTGTAGCGGACCTCGTCCTCCATGCGCCGCGCCAGTTCGGCTTCGCTCAGGTCGGCGGAGAACGTCTCGTCGTAGACCTCCTCGACCATCTCCTGAACATGGTCCGGAATAGAGATGCTGCCGGGGGCTCGCTTGGCGAGCAGGGTGTGGGTGCGTTCGAGGAGGGACCGGTCGTAGACACCGGTCCAGCGATCCGGCAGGTCCAGCGCAGCCCCGTCTGCCGGCGGAACGAGTACGACGAGCCGCGGCCCGGTGGTGGCCCAGGCGGGCCGGTCGCCGTCGAAGACGGCATGCGGACGGACGGCGCTGTCGCGGCCGTAGGCGGCCATCACCGTCTTCGTGATCTCCTCGCGCTGGTAGGCGGGAAAGCGGGCGTGTAACAGCTGCAGCTGGGGGACCGTACGGCCGTCACCGAAGCTGGCCCGGACGGCGGACAGGTCGGCGAACCAGCCCTGCAGGTAGCGGTAGGTGGCCTGCGCTTCGGCGACGGTGGTGCAGATAACCATCGCGCAGCCGCGGTCAGCGACGAGGGGTTCGAGAAGCGTGCGGAGTGCGGTGGAGCGGTCGGCACCCTTCGTGCGGTGGACCGGCACGACCATTGTCTCAACCGCGAGGGGACGAGAGGGGATGTCGACGGGCTGGGTGGTGAGGGCACCGATGACGGCGTCGGCGTAAACCCATCCCGGGTAGGCGACCGGCGCCAGGTCGGTGGCACGGTGACCGGCGCCGGTCAGGTAGGCACGGACGAGTCGGTGCGCGACCGAGCCGGGCAGGGTGGCCGACAGCAGGACGACCGGGACATCGAGCGCACCGAGCCAGATCAGCAGCCGAGCGAGGAGCATCCGCATGTAGGCGTCGTAGGCGTGCACCTCGTCGACGATCAGTACCTTGCCAGCGAGGCCGAGCATCCGGAGCATGTTGTGCTGCACAGGCAGGACGGCGAGCAGCGCCTGGTCGATGGTCCCGACGGCCATCGCGGCGAGCATAGTCACGGATTCGGCGGTACATCTGGTCCGCGGTCGCCATCGTCGGCAGGGTGACGAACAGCCCACACGTGCCAGCCGCCTCGCCCATCACCCGGGCGGCGTGCAGCGCCGTCTCGGTCTTACCGACGCCCATCGGCGCCATCACGAGCAGCAGGCCCGGACCTGACAGGAGCCCGGGCAGCCGCCCTGCCACGGACCGCTGCAGGGCGTTCGGTTCCTGTCCTCCCCACGCCCGTGGGGGTGATCCGACAGCGGGTACTCGTCGGGTGTACGCCTCGACGTCCTCCCCACGCCCGTGGGGTGTTCCGCCCTCGGCAATCGAACAGGTGGCGCACAGGTAACACACAGGCCCGACTCCCACCCTCATAGTCACGGGGCTCCTCCCGGAGCGCCGGCAGGGTAGGAGGACACCGGCCATGGCCACACGTGAGCAGGGAATCCGACGGGTAGGCCCCGTCACCGCCGGACTGGCGGCCGTCACGGCCGCCGGAGCCATCAGCTTCGGCGTGCTGGCCCACGAGCATTCCGCATCCGCGGCCATCTCGGCCTCGACGACGGACGACAGCTCGGCGACCTCGGGTGACGGATCCACCTCGTCGTCGACCTCCGACAGCGCGTCCTCGTCCGGCGGCTGGTCGGGCGGGACAACGGTGGGGAGTGCCGACGGTCCCACGCACGCGTCGACCGGTGGTTCCTGAGATGCCCGGCGCGGCAGCGGTGGTCGAGTGGTCGGTGTGGAGCACGACCGCCCGGCTCGTGGTGACCGAGCCCGGCGAGCACCGCCGCGATCGTCCGTGGTTCCGCGGCGGTGGGCTGGCTGCGCCGGCTCGGGATGCCGGCACGGCTCGTCGCCGCGGACGGCTCGATCGTCACGACCGCGGGCTGGCCCAGCCCGAGCCGGGCCGAGACGGCTCCGGCCGCCGAGGATGGAACCCGAGTCGCATCCGCTGGCTCGGCGACACGGCCGAGAGGTTCCGGCCGATGAGCACCGAAGCCCTCTGGTACGCCGCCCGGGGTACGGGCACCACGTGCCTGCCGCTGCTCACCCTGACGGTCGTCCTCGGCATCGTGGCCCGCTCGGGTCGCGGCCTCGCGGGTCTGCCCGGTTTCGCGCTCGCCGTCGCCGGATCCGCGGCCTGGCGCTGCTCCGCCTCCTTCAGGCTCCTCCCC
>NZ_CDXDOR010000104.1:0-18269 GCF_978021225.1 Frankia sp. CeTa3Moorea
TTCCGCGCGAGGCTCGCCGCCCCACCCACGGTCGCCGACCGCTCCTCGGCGGCGAGCCTCGCGCGGAAGGTGCGGTACGCCCCGAGCAGGTACGCCCAGTGGCGGCTGGCCGCGTCGCCGAGCCGTTCCCCGGCCGCCAGGTGATAGTCCTCGACGCGCATGCCGGCGAGTTCCGGGTCGGCGTCCCTGACCCGCCGTACCAGGTCCCGGGTGAACAGGCTGCCTTCGAGGCTGACGGAGAGGAGCTCGACGTCCCCGATTCTCAGTGTCATGAGCCGGCCCCGGCCGGCAGGTAGACGTAGACCCCGAGGACGTCGGCCCGGTCGTGCGGGGTGACGGTGAGCCCGCGGCGGCGGCGCAGCCCGGCGACCTCCCGGGCCCGCAGGTGGGCCTCGCGCAGCGTCTCGGCGAGCCGCTCGCCCTGTGCGTCCAGCTCAGGCGCGACGTCGGCGAGCTCGGTGATGGCGCGTTCCGCCTGCCGGCGAACGAACTCGGGCAGGGCGTTCTCCGGGTCGACGGCGAACAGCCGGTCGATGTCGGGCGGCGTCAGCCACTCGCGGTTCTCCCCGCGGCCACGGTAGCCGACCAGGCGCGCGTCCTCGGCCACGGTGTCGACGGTCTTCGCCGCGCCGGGCAGCGTCAGATGGAACCGGTAACGCACGAGGAGTACCACCGTGCGCGTGGCCACCGCGGAGGTGCGGAACACCCCGCAGCGCGCCCCCGGCGGGCGCCGCACCGCACCACCCGCCGGGTCCGCGGGAGCGCCCGCCGGGTCCGCCCGGTCCGCGGGAGCGCCCGCCCCCGCGGGCCCGAGATCATCCACCGGGGCGATCACCCCGGTCCGGTCGTCCAGCGCCTCCTCCAGCACCGCGCGGGCGAGCCCCGTGACCGCCGGGTCGGTCCGCACCAGGGCCCGGTGGCCGGGCGGAACCGGCAGGTCGTCGTGCAGAACCAGCCGGCCCGCGCCGCCCGGCGACACGCGCAGGGCATCGGTGTAGAGGGGGTCCAGCCCGGTCACGTCGGCGACGAGACCGTCCGAGGTCTCCGTCGGAACCACCTTCACGCCCAGCTCGTCGAGGGTGTTCAGGACGAACCGGCGGACGTCGGCCTGGCTGCCGAGGGCTTCCCGCACGTCGTCCAGTACGCCCTGCACCTCGTCCAGGTCGACTCCGCTGTGGGCGTACTTCGTCAGCGTCCGGGACTCCCGCTTGGCGGCGCTGTGCCACTCGTCGGTCACCTCGTCGTCGGTCCGGACGACGTCGAGATCGAGGGTGAGCTGCTCGCCGTCCTTGCGGCGCAGGACCAGCCCTTCAAGCATGGCGATGAGCAGGCTCTCGGCGTTGTCGGGAACCGGGACCGTCACCCCGGTGTCGCGGGCGATCCGGCGGTGCTTGCGCAGCAGGACGTCCAGCACGAGACCGTCGATGCCGTTGTCCGCGCCGTACAGGGTGACCGCGCGGACGTACGACTTCCGCTGGCCGAACCGGTCGACCCGGCCCTCGCGCTGCTCATGACGGGTCGGATTCCAGGCCAGATCGTAATGGATCACCGCCTGGAAGCTCTCCTGGAGGTTGATGCCCTCGGACAGACAGTCGGTAGCGACGAGAATGTGCCGGCCCGGGGTGGCGGTGAGCCTCTCGATGCGGGCGGCCCGCGCCGCGTGGGGCAGCTCGCCGGTGACGGTCTCGACCGTCGCCTTCTTCCCGAACGTCGCCGTGAGATGCCTGCCGATGTATTCCGCCGTCGGGAGGTAGCGGCAGAACACGATCGGGTCGTACCCGTCGGCCTGCAGACCCTTGATCTCTTTGATCAACGTCGTCAGCTTGGCGTCGTGTTCCTTCCCCGCCAGCTCCAGCTCCTTGGCCCGACCGGCCAGCCTCGCGAGCGCCGCCCGCGCCCCGGCGGAGAGGGTGTCGTCGAGCGCACCGGGGGCGACGTCCAGCCCGTCGATCGCCTCGGCCTCGATCAGGTCGTAGGTGCCGGGGCGGCCCAGCGCGTCCGCCTCGGCCGCCGATCCGGCGGCGGCGGTGACCGACCGCGCGGTGAAGGTCGCCGCCGCCGCGGCCGGCGAGGACGCCACCGATCGCAGCAGGGCCAGTGCCGACCACCACCGCACCCGGCGGGTCCGCTCCCCGTCGGGATTCGTGACCGTCTCCCGGGCGAAGGCGAGCACCTCGTCGTGGAACCCGGAGTAGGCCGCGCTCATCCGGTACCCCACGTCGCGGTACTGGCGATCCTCCGGGAAGGGGGTGTCCTGCCCTTGATAGCGGCGGATATCGCGGCGGCGGCGCTGCACGAAGTGCCGGGCGAGCTCCTCCCGGCCACGCACGGTGTCCAGATCGAGCAGCGCGAGCCGCGGGCTGAGCAGGCTCAGCAGATCCCGGAACGCATCCTGCTTACCGGAGTGGGGCGTGGCGGTGACCAGCAGGAGGTGGCGGGGGCGGCCCTGTTTCGTGGGACGGTCGGCGATGCCGCGCAGCAAGTCGTAGCGCTTCTGCCCGGCGCTGCTGGACGCGCTGCCGGCCGCGCTGCCGGCCGCCGGGACGCAGGTGTGCGCCTCGTCGACGATCACCAGGTCCGGGCAGGACCGCGCGAACAGCGTCCGGCGCTCATCCGTCTTGATGAAGTCCGTCGAGACGATCGTGAACGGGAAGTGTTCGAAGATGGATACTCCGCCCGCCCGGCGCTCCAGGCCGGCGACCGTGGACGTCAGGACCAGCTCGGCCTCGATGGCGAACTTGTCGGCCAGCTCCGCCCGCCACTGTTCGGCGAGCGCGGGTGGGCAGAGCACCGTCAGCCCGGTGGCGTCCCCCTGCACCAACAGCTCCTTGGCGATGAGAGCCGCCTCCACCGTCTTGCCGATCCCGACGTCGTCGCCGATGAGCAGGCGGACCGGGTCCTGGCGCAGCGCGAGGAGCAGCGGGACGAGCTGGTACTGCCGGGGGGTGACCGCGACGGCGGCGAGCGAGCGCAGCGGGCCGGCGCTCGCGGTGAAGCCGAGCCGCAACGCGGTGGCCAGGATGGAGATGGAACGGTGGTCGCCGGCCGCCGCCGGATCCGGCGGCGGGAAACCCACGGACGTCGCCTCGTCCCGGAACAGCCCGGTGACGTACTCCTCGTCCCCACCGAGCGGCCGCACGACGAGGAAATTCGGGTCGTCGCCGGGCAGGACCACCCATTCGCGCCCGCGGGCCTTCACCAGCGACCCCGGCTCGAAGTCGCGGGTCGGTGTGGCGCCGGTCGGTGTGGCCCCGGCCGGTGTGGCGCCGGTCGGTGTGGCGCCGGTCGGTGTGGCTCCGGTCGGTGTGGGGTGGCGCGGCGTCGAAACGGCCGCCATCAGCCGCGCCGCCCGCGGCCGAACACGTTCGGGTAGTGCGCCACGATCTTCCCCCACTCCGCGTCATACCGGAACCGGACGACCAGCCACCCCAGGTCGGCCAGCCGGTCCTCGGCGTCGGCGTCCCGCGCGGCCGCGTCGGCGGCGTCATGGTGCGGACCGTCGACGAACACGGCCACCGCCCCCGACGGCAGCCGGTAGACGAAGTCCGGCCGCGCCGCCGCGTCCGATACAAGCATTTGCGTCGCGTCAGGTAACCGATAACCCTCTTCGCGGAGGAATGTTACAAGTTGCCGCTCCAACCCCGACCCCGCCCGCTCGCGCAACGCCTCGGCGTGCCCCTCCGCGCCGCCCGCGTGGCCGTGCCGTGGCTCGGTACGAGCCGCCATCAGGGCACGAAGGATCTCGACCGCGGCATGTCGATCGATGACGGTATGGTCGGACTGATTGCCATAGGAGAGCAGGCAGTCGTAGCAGCCCCGTTCGCAGCGCTCCCGGGCGCCCGGCGCCCGGTCGGTGTCCTCCCCGGTCTTCGGATCGAAATGGACGATGCGCAGCGCCTCCTCCGCCACCGCCGCCAGCGCCTCCGGCTCGTCATGCAGGCGGCGCAGCACGCCCGCGCCGCCCTCCGCGCTCTCGACGAAGAGCATCCGGCCCCGGCCGTCCGGGTCGGGCAGCCGCTGGGACTCCAGCTCCGCGTCCTCGAGCTGGAACAGCGCCTCGATGCCGCGTTCGAGCGCGTACCGCACCGAGGTCGCCACCTCGTCGGAGACCGGCCGGGCGAGCCGGACGACGGCGATGTTGCGCCGGTCCTCCACGTACGGGATGATTTTGCGGGCCCGCGGGTCGTCGGCGAACTCGTCGAGACCGGACTCCTCCTCCGTGAGATCCCCGGCCCGGAGCTCGCCGGCCCGTCTCTCATTCAGCCACCGGCCGTTGACGGTGTCGAGCCAGTAGCCGACGTCGTTCTTGTCCGCCCGCCGCCGCAGGCCCTGGTTGATGATCCGGATCGTCGCGGTATCGCCGTAGACGAACTCGGCGAGGTCCTCCCCATCCGGGCCGCGCACGTCCGCGGCGAGCCGTCCCGGCCGGACCCCGTGCCGGCTGAACCGGAAGGTGGTGAGCAGGTCGAAACCGGCCCGGCGGCGCTCCTCCTCGTCGGAGGAGATCCGTCGGCGATGGGTGGTGGTCACCGTCTGCAGGTGCATGAGCCCGGCCCGGCCGCCGCCCAGCACCGTGCCACACTCCTCGCACCGGTTCACGGCCGCGTCGCGATGATGCCAGTAGCCGCAGGACTCGCACAGCCGTGCCTCGATCGTCGCCACCGATCCGGGGACGCCGTGCTCCGAGCCGGGGACCTGGACGCTGGTGACCTGGTACCGCCCACCCTCGTGATAGATCAGCGCGCCCGGGCCGAACTCACCGACCGCGATGAACCGGGGCCGTTGGATGTAGGACCCGTCGCCCCGCCGGCTGCCGGGAATGTAGGCGGCCAACGGCAGCCGGGGGAAGGAATAACCCGGTAGGAAACCCTCGGAGGCGAAGTAGCGGTAGGAGTAGAAATCACTGAAGAGCTGCTGGTCGGGGGAGTCGTTGGTGAGCAGGTGCAGGCGCTGCTCGGCCTCGTACCGACGTCGGCGCGCGGCCGCCCGCGCCTTCGACTGGGTGGACCGGTCGAGCACCCGGCGGTTCTGCTCCCGCTGGTCGACGATCGCCTGCCGGTACATCGCCCGCCACCGGTCGCACGCTCCGTCGAACGCGAGGAACGCCCCGTTCACGACGTCGGGTATCCACCGGTCGTACCACCAGGGGCTGTTCTTCATCTCCTCGGCGAGCACCGCCTCGGCCCGCCGCACCGTGCGGGCCCGCACGGCGGGGTCGTCCAGGTGAGCGGCGAGATCCTCCCGGATCGGCAGTGGCAGCTCGCCGCGTGGGCCCTCGGCGGTATCGAGGACGTCGGTGAGCCCGCGGTGCAGGCTCGCGCCGCTCTCGGCGAGCCAGATGGCATGCACGTGCGAACGGACCAGATCCTCGTTCGCGAGGTCGAGCCGGGGCAGGGTCACGCGACCGGCGACCATCAGCTTCGACCGGCGGAAGTAGTACTGGTCGTGCGCGCTGCCGGTGGAACAGTAGGTCGTCACGAGCGCCGGCTGGCCGCTGCGCCCGGCCCGGCCCGAACGCTGCGCGTAGTTGGCCGGGGTCGGGGGGACGTTGCGCATCATGACGGCGTTGAGGTCCGCGATGTCGACGCCGAGCTCCATCGTCGGCGAGCAGTAGAGCAGGGGCAGCCCGCCCTCGGCCGGGTCGCCCCCGCGGCGGAACGCCTCCTCCCGGTCCTGCCGCTGCTGGGCCCGGACCTGGGCGGTGTGCTCGCGGGCGACGATGCCGGCGAGCTCCGCGGCGGCGTGCGAGTACAGATCGCGGAAGAACGGGTTGACCCGTGCGCCGACGGTGTCGTCGACCACGCGGCGCAGCGGGTCCTCCGCGCCACGTCGACCGCCCCCGGCCCGCCAGATGAGCGCCGACGCCTTCACCCGGTAGCCCGCCGGGCCCCGTTGAGCCCGCGCGTAAGCCCGCGCGCCGCCGCGGGCCGGCCCGGTGACCATCACCTGCCCGATCAGGCCATGGCGCTCCAGCACCGTGAACAGGTCGTGGATCACGGCCTCGGCGTCGTCCGTCCGGATCCGGCCACGGTGGCGCGGGAACTCGTGCGGTCGGCGCAGGTAGCGGCCGAACGCACCACGACCGGTGACGTGTATGGCGTCCCGCGTGCCTCCCCGGCCGCCCGGGAACGGGTAGGCGGTGCGTTCGAGCACCCGCGGCTCGTCCCCCGACACCGCCCAGACCCCGCGGAGCAGATGGTCGGCTGTCTGGACGATGCGCTCGTGGCCAGGCTGGGTGAGGGCGTCGACGTCGACGGCGAGCGCCCGGCGCATCTCGTCCAGCAGGATGCGGGCGAGCAGCGCCCGGTGCTCGGGATCGTCGTCGCGCAGCAGGGCATGGGTTGTCGCCCACGACGCCTGGTGCTGGGCGATCTCGTCCAGGTCCACGTAGTCGAAGGTGATGAGGCCGGTCTGCTCGAGGTTCGGCATGGTCACCCGCCAACCTCGTTCGAGGTCGGCGTAGACGCGGTACCCGATCGCCGCCCGCAGCGCCCGCAGCACGTTGTCGCGCTGGCTGAACACCGGCTCCTCGATCGCGGAGAACGACCGCATCGGCAGGTCCAGCGCATCGGTGACACGCTCGGCAACCGAGTCGAACCGCAGGCCGGCGGGGCCCGCCGCGCGCGCGGCCCGGTACAGCGCGCCGCGTAGCTGGGTGACCTGCACGAAGTCGTTGAGATGCCCGGCCTGCAGGCTCGCGTCCTGGCGGTTATCGACGAAGGTGAGCAGCTTCTTGGCCCGGGAGTCCAACGCCTTCTGGCGCCGCAGGTTACGCACGATGCTGGTGCTGACCAACGACACGGCCGAGCTGCGGCCCTCGGCGGCGAACGAGGCCAGCTTGGCGAAGTCCTGGGCCCGCAGCTGCTCGTACGAGACCCGGCAGCGCAGGCAGAACCGGAACGGCGCCGGGATGAACCAGGCCGTCATCGGCTCGGACGCCGCGGAACCAGACGCCGCGGAACCGGACGCCGCGGAACCGGACGCCACGGAACCAGACGCCACCGAACCGGACGCCACCGAACCGGACACGTCACGAAGGAACACGGCGCGCTCGCCGTCCGTCTCGACCTCGCTGCCGTCCGCCGTCACCCGGACCCGGCGCGGCACCTGATCGGCGAGTCTTGGCAGGACGAACGAGTGCCCGTGCTCGTCGGCGTCGAACCAGGTGTCCGGAAAACGCCCTTCGGCAATGGGATCGGCAGGCCAGGGATGATCCTCGCTCACATAGAGATAGCCGAGATCGGCTTCACTTTCAACCGCGACCGACTCCCGGCGGGCGGTATAGCGGCGAGGGGTGTCCCTGCTGCGCGCGACGACGAGATATTCCTGACCACATTCACGACAGAAGGCCAGCGGCAGCAGTACCTTGTCCCGCGATCCGGGCACACTCACCTGGTATTGACTGGTAATATACCGGACCATCGTCGGTTCCAGACTGACGTGGACCGTGTCCCCCTTGGAGAGGAACTGGTGCAGGCGAAAGGCGAACAACGGTCTGCCGTGCTCCGGATGACGCACCGCCGCGCCCTCGACGAGCATGGCCTGAATGGCGCCGGCACAGGTTTCCACCGGGAGATCCGTCCGCTCGGCGAGCTTCTCGGCGGCAGCGGCCAGGGTCGTCGGGTCCTCCCGCACCAGCCGGTCTCCGGGACCGAGAGCCAGACCGAAGGTGTCCTCGACCCAGATCGCCAGCGGATCGCCCGCGAGCCGCGCAAAGGGCTGGGGCCGCCCCCCGCTCGGCGGTGGCGCGCCGGTTGGGTCGAGCGGTACCTGCTCACCGACCCGCACCGGCGGCCCGGCATCGATGGGCTCGGCATCCATGGGCTCGGCATCCATGGGCTCGGCATCGATGACCCGGGCCCGCAACTCCACGTCACTGACCGGTCGCCACGCCGTCGCGCGTTCGAGCGTCTCACCGATGACCCGGTCGGGCCGAACCTCCGTGCCGAACAACCGACCCGCCACGACGGCGACCTCGCGGCGCATCTCCTCGAAGGACGCCTTTCTCGACATGGTGGCCGAGGTACCGACACACTGCATGTCCGGTGCTTCGCACGCGTCCCGTACCCGTCGGGTGAGCAGTGCGACGTCAGCACCCTGACGGCCGCGGTAGGTATGTAGTTCGTCGAGGACGAGGAAACGAAGGCCGGCGGCTGCCCCGATCAGAGCCTGGCGCTCGTGCGGCCGGGTGAGGATATACTCGAGCATCACGTAGTTCGTCAGCAGTATGTCGGGGCGCCGATCCAGGATCCGCTGCCGGGACTCGGCCGATTCCTGCCCGGTGTACCGGTTGAAGGTGACCGACCGGCCATCCACGGGTAGTCCCCATTCGAGATACTTCTGCAACTCGTGGAGCTGGCTGTTCGCCAGCGCGTTCATGGGGTAGACCACGATCGCCGAGATGTGGTTCGGGCGGGGGTCACGGAGGACGGAATCCACGACCGGAACAATGTAGGAAAGGCTTTTACCGGATCCCGTGCCGGTGGTGAGCACATAGCTGCCGCCGTCCCGGGCCGTCTCGATGGCTTCCCGTTGGTGCCGATACAGCGTCAGCGACCGCCTGCCGGGATCGTCGGCATCCCTCTTGACCCGGAAGAATCTGCCGCAGTCGGGGTGCAGCAGACCCGTGCCGACCAGTTCGTCGACCGTGCCGCCGGAGGCGAACGCAGGGTTGAGCGAGATCCACGGGTCAGGCCAGCGGACCTTCGCCGCCCGCTCCTGCTCGAGATAATCTCTGATCTTCTCGTCGCGAACCTCGACGAGGGAGTCGGTGAAGGCCGCATAGTCCTCGATCAGGCTCCGATGAGTCTCGAAGACCTCCACGTACTCCCTGCCCTCCTACCCGCCAGGTCCGAACAGTGTCCGGCCAGCACATCCAGGTCGGGCGCGGCGGGCCGGGTGCGTCTGTCGTCGTACCCTACGGTGATCGGCGCCCACCGTCCGGCATGACGGACCGGCTTCTGCTTCTGGTGGATCCGCCGCCTGGCCTGACCCGGCCTGGACCGGCCTGACCCGGCCTGGACCGGCCCGGCCTGACCACGGCACACCGTGGGCTGTTCCGGTGGGTGTCTGTCCAGAGGCCCCGGGCCCGATTCGTCCTTGTGGACACGCACGGCCACACCGGGAACCTTGCCTGTCCAGAGGCTTCGACGTCCCTTTTATCCCTCTGGAAAGGCAAGAGAGGGGGGCTGGCTACTCGGCTATTCGAAGCGGGGCGGCTGGCCGGTCGCCTCGAGGACGGACATCCACAGATCGCCGGCCGGGTCGACCTGGTTGCGCTGGCTGATCGCGAGCGGGATCGGGATGTGGATGAACCGCCGCCGCCAGCGGCCGACGACCATCTCCGTGCGGCCGGACATCGCGGCATGCACGGCCGCGTGGGCGAGCCGGATCGTGTAGACGCTGTCGTACGGGTTCGCCGGCACGCTGCGGATCACATAGCTGGGGTCGATGTACTTCAGGTTGAGCTCGATACCCTCGGCGTCGAAGTACTCCTTGATCTGGCGGGAGAGCTCCGGGCCGATGTCGTGCAGCTTGCGGTTCCCGGACGCGTCGGTGCTCTCCGGCTGGCCGACGACGAGCTCCTGGCCGGCACCCTCGGCGACGACGACGACGGCGTGGCCGCGCTCGGCCACCCGGCGACGCACGTAGTTCAGCAGGCCGCCGTCGCCCTCCAGCTTGAACGGCAGCTCCGGGATGAGCACCACGTCCGCGTTACTCTTCGCCAGCGTCGCGTAGCAGGCGATGAATCCCGAGTGGCGGCCCATGAGCCGGACCACGCCGAGCCCGCCGGGCGCGGACGTCGCCTCGGCGTGCGCGACCCGGATGGACTCCGCGGCCTTGCCGAAGGCCGTCTGGAAGCCGAAGCTCTGGTCGATGTAGGGGATGTCATTGTCGATCGTTTTCGGGATGCCGACCACGGCGATCTTCTCCCCGCGCGTCTCGGCCTCCCGGGCGATCTGCCCGGCCCCGCGCAGGGTCCCGTCACCACCGATGACAAACAGGATGTTGATGTTCATCCGGGAGAGGCAGTCGACGATCTCGGCGGGATCCTGCTGACCGCGGGAACTGCCGAGGATCGTCCCGCCGTCGTCGTCGATGTTGGCGACGCTCTCCGGGGTGAGATCGACGACGTCGTGGCCGTAGCGGGCGATGAAGCCCTGGTACCCGTTACGGAACCCGAAGATCCGCCGAACCCGGTAGTGCGAGGTCAGCTCCAGCACCAGACCGCGGATCACGTTGTTCAACCCGGGGCAGAGCCCACCACAGGTGACGATGCCCACCCGGGTCTTCGACGGGTCAAAGTAGATCTTCCGGCGCGGCCCGGCCGGCTCGAATCCGGGCAGGTCGTCGAGCGCGACACCACGCGAGGAGATCATCAGGGCAGTGTCGTCGTAGAGGACCTTGTCCGACTCATCGATATAGTGCTGCGTCGTCGGCCGCTCCCCCAGCAGCGGCAGGAGCGGGGAATCAATCCGGCAGACCCCCAGGGTCTTGACCGCCAGATCGGCATTATCCACCAGTATTGGTGCACCCACCGTTACCCGGCCCTCACGTCTCGATCGGCACTACATCAGTCTCGGTGACTTCGCTTCATACTTACCTGGACCAGAGGAGCACGGACGCCCCCGATCATCCCAGGTCTCTCCACACCGAGAGTACCGACCCAAACCACCCACCACGGCCCCGTCGACCGGATAACCCGCAACCTGCGGACGGAAACAATGGCTTCATAGGCGCGAAACCGGCGTAACAACCTGCCAACCCCGTCCCGACTTGTCCGAGGCGGACACCTCCGGGCGATGCGAGCAGGCCGTCCGAGCCGGATAACCCAAACTAGACCAGACCGTACCCGGGTCCGGACCCGGATACGGACCCGGATCCGGAGGCCCCGCGACGTTGGCGGCCGCGACGGCCGGGAGACGGTCAGCTTATGCAGTGACCACCATCGCGCGGCGGCCGAATTTGGGGGAGCCAGTCACGGTCCAGGGACCGCAAACCGTGCTCAGGTCCCCCAGATTCGCCGGCCGGCAGCCGGCAGGTCACCGCGCTCAGGACAGCCCGGCCCGGTGCGCGCGTCGCCAGAAGGCACCCCCACCGAGCAACAGCGCCGCCAGTACGGCGAGGACGCTGATCTGCCCACCGGTATAGGAAAGCGAGTTCCCGCGGGGATCCGTCCCGGTCCTGTCCGGGGCGGGGGGCCGGGACGCACCCGTGCCGGCGGACGCTCTGGAGTCCCCATCACCACCACGGCCCTGGTCCCCATCACCGCCACCGCTGCCGCTGCCGTGGTCGCCGCCGCCGCTGCCGTGGTCGCCGCCGCCGTCGAGAGCCCGGAGCGAGACCTGGTCCGGCACCTCGTCGATGGAACGCGAGCTTTCCGCCACGGAACGCGACGGGCCATCCGCGGGGCGCGAAGCCGCGACCGGAACCGCGGTCAGCACAACCAGCATGCTCGTGAGCACGGCGGCACCGCCGGAACGCAATCCCATGGTGGTTCTCCCCCAGCAACCCGACTCGGCGCAGCCCGACCAGACGACGTCGGACCAGACGACGTCGGACGGTACCGATAGTCACTATGCGTGTCCAGAAGACGACAGGATCGACACGCCGACGGTTCGCCGCCCCACGTGCGTCCCTGGTAGCGGATCAGGCGTCGGCCTCGTCCGGCGTGGGTGTGGCCACGGGCGGAAACGCGCCGCCCGTCCCGGGCAGCCTCCTCGGGCAGCCTCCTCGGGCAGCGGTCCGGGCGGGACAAGCCGGAAGCCGGCGATTGTGTCGGAGACAGGTCGTAAGGTCGATCAGGCGGAGGCACGGACGGCCGATGGCGTCGCGCCGCCGCGCCCTGACCCAGCCCCCGGCCGAGGAGCCCGATGTCCGCCCGTGATCAGGTCCGTGGCCGGTCGCTTCGGCTCTTGGACTACCTGGCCGCGCTCGCCGCCGAACGGCGCGGTGCCCCCCGTCGCCAGCTCGCCGAGTACGTCCCCGCTCCGCTCCTTCCGGCTGACGTCCCGTCCCATCCGGGGATCCGGTTCGGCCCGACAACGCAGCGGGAGAGCTGGCTGGAGGTCGCCCGGCTGCCCCAGCCGGCCGCGCCGAGCTGGCCACCCCCGCTCGACCGCTACCTGGCCGGGACGGTGGTGAGCCCGGACGCCCCACCTACCATCCCCGCCCATCTCCTGGACGCGGAGGCCGTCGAGCGGACCAGGGAACGCGAGCCTCCCGCTCCCGGCGTCCCGGGCGAGGAGCGGGACGCTCCGCCGGGCGCCGTCGCCCTGCTCGACGCCTGGGTGCGTCAGGTGTGGCGGCCGTGGGCGCCCGGGGCACGCGCCGCCCGCGACGCGCGCGCCCTCTACCAGCGCCTGTTCGACCTGCGCCTGCGGCTGCAGCGCGAGGCCGCGACCGTGGAGCTGGCCTGGGGGCAGTCGGTGCTGTGCTGGCGGGTCGGCGACGCGACGATCATCCATCCGCTGCTCGTCACCCGCATGGTGCTGACGGTCGATCCGGACTCCGGGGTCATCCGGCTGCATCCCGACGGTCCGGCGAGCCTGGAGACCGAGCCCCTGCACGGCCTCGGCCTCCCCGGTCTGGACGAGATATCGGCCCTGCGCGACCGGCTGCGGACGGCGCCGGCCGATCCGTGGGATGCCCCGGCCCGGGCCGAGCTGCACCGCCAGATCCTCGCCCCGCTCGGGCTGGACGCCCGCGCGACCACCGGTCCGGTGCCCCCGCCGGGGCCGAGTCCCGTCCTGGTCGACACCTGGGCGGTGTACGTGCGGCCGCGGCCGGCTCTGCAGGCGCAGTTCTACGCGGAGCTGCGGACCGCCCTCGCCGAACGGGACGTGCTCCCCGAGGCCATCGCCGCCGTGGTCGCCGACGACAGGCTCGTCGCCGCCGCGCTCGGCGCGGACGAGCGGGCCGACGGCGCCCACGCCGATCGAGGCCGTGGCCGGCGCGGTCACGACAACTCTCCCGCGGGGCTCGGTGAACGCCTGCTGATGCCGCTGCCGACGAACGCCGACCAGGAGCGGATCGCCCGGCAACTCGCGGGCGCCCGCGGGGTCACCGTGCAGGGGCCGCCCGGCACCGGCAAGAGCCACACCATCGCGAACATGATCTGCCACCTCGTGGCACACGGGCAGCGGGTGCTCGTCACCGCGCAGGACGAACAGGCCCTCACGGTGCTGCGCGACAAGATCCCGCGGGAGCTGCGCGACCTGACCGTCGCCGTGCTCGGGTCGAGCCGGGCCGACCTCGACGAACTGCGCGCCGCTGTCGTAGAGATCTCCGGGGCGGTCAGCGAGGTCGACCCGGCGCGGGAGACCGCGGCCGTGAAGGCCCTCGCCGAGGAGCTGGACGCCGCCCGCGCCACCGCCCGCACCCTCGAACTGCGGATGATCGACCTGCTGGCCAGCGAGGCGCGGGAGTTCGACCTGCCGCACGGGCGGGAACGCGCGCCGGAGGTGGCGAGCTGGCTGGCCGAGCGCGCGGACGAGTTCGGGTTCGTCCCCGACCGGCTCGACCCCACCCACGCGCTTCCGCTCGGCCCGGCCGAGCTCGCCGAGCTCTACCGGACCGCGCGCGAGATCACCCCCGCCGACGCCCGGGCCGCCGCGAGCAATCTGCCGGACGACCTGCCGGACGGCGCGTCGCTGCCGGGCGCGGTCACCCTCGGCCGGCTGCACGACGAACTCGACGAGATCCGCGCCGGGCTCGCCGACCTCGAACAGGCCGGCCTGTCCGTCGACGCGCTCGACGCTCTCGATGCCCTCGATGCCGACGGTGCCGACGGTGCCGACGGCGTCCGTGCCCTGGTCGAGGACACCCGGGCCGCCGCCGACCGGCTGCGCCGGCTGTCGGTCGGCTGGCTCGCCACCGCCCGGGCGCAGTGCGCGCCATCGGGTGAGCAGGCCGGGTTCTGGGCCGACCAGGCCACGGCCCTCGCCGCCGAGGTCGCCGAGCTGCGCCGCCTGACCACCCTCACCTTCGGCCGTTCCATCGAGCTGCCCACCGGTGACCCGCGGGTCCAGCTGAGGCTGCTCGCCGACCTGCGGGGCCGCTTCGCCGCCGGCCGGGGGATCCCCCGCCTCGGCGGGCGGGAACTGCGGGACCTGCACGACGCGGTGCGCGTTGACGGGCTGGTCGCACGCACGGTGGGCGATGTGGCAATCGTCGAGGCAGAGGTGCGCCGCCGTCAGACGCTGACCGCCGCCGCCACCCGTCAGGCCGCGATCGCCGCCGCCCTCGGCGGCGAGGCCGTCGAGCCCGCGGCACCCGACGTCCTCACCCGGCTCGACGCGGTCGCCGGCGGCCTCGCCGATGCCGTCGACTGGGAACGCCGGGCGGCGCCGGAGCTGTCCGCCCGGCTGCGCGCCGTCTTCCCTCCCGGCTTCGCCTCCGGCCATCGCGCCGGCTTCCCCAACGGCCATCCCACCGGCTTCCCCAACGGCCATCCCACCGGCCATCGCGTCACGACGGCGCCTTCCGACCCGGACACGCTTTCCCACCTCGCCGGCCTGCTTGCCGCGGCGACCGGCCGACGGCGCGAGAAGGAGATCGTCGGTGCGCTCGCCGTGGTGGAACGGGCGCTCACCGAGGGAGGCCGTGGCCCGCAGGCCGGCCGGGTGTGGGCCGGCCTGCACGAGGCGCTGGCCAGGCGGGACCTGGCGGCCTGGACGGCGCTGCTCGACGAAAGCGCCCGGCTGGCGGCGCTGCGCCCCGACGTGGAACGCCGGGACCGGCTGGCGGCCCGGCTGCGCGCGGTCGCGCCGCTGTGGACCGACGCCATCCTCACCGGGCAGGGTGACCCGTCGGGCTGCGGTGATCCGGTGCGGGCCGATGATCCGGTGCGGGCCGGCGATCCGGTGCGGGCCGGCGATCCGGTGCGGGCCGGCGAGGCGTGGCGCTGGCGCCAAGCCCAGACCTGGCTCGACGACCTGCACGCCGACGGCGACCTCACCACGCTCGGCCGTCAGCTCGCCGACGCCTCGCGGCACGTGCGCGCCCTGGTGCTGGAGACCACGCGTCGCTCCGCCCGGCTGGGCCTGGCGATCCGGCTCGGCGATTCCCAGCGCCGGGCGCTGACCGGCTGGGTGCAGGCACTCGACCGGATCGGGAAGGGCACCGGGAAGTACGCCCCGCGGTGGCGCGCCGAGGCCCGGGCCCACATGCGGGCGGCGATGGGCGCCGTACCGGTGTGGATCATGCCGACGCACCGGGTGATGGAGAACTTCGACCCGGGCGCCGACAACCTGTTCGACGTGGTCATCGTGGACGAGTCCAGCCAGTGCGACCTACTGGCCCTCGGCGTGCTGAGCCTGGGCCGCAAGGCCGTCGTCGTCGGCGACGACGCCCAGACGAGTCCGGAGGCCGTCGGCATCGAACGGGCCAAGGTGCATGCCCTGATCGACGCGCACCTGCCCGACGTCGCCCAGCGTTCGCTGCTCGACGTGGAGGCAAGTCTCTACGACACCGCGGCCCGGGTCTTCCCGCGCACCATCGTGCTCAAGGAACACTTCCGCTGCCTGCCCGACATCATCGGCTTCTCCAACCGCTTCTACGACCAGCAGATCCTGCCGTTGCGGGAGGATCCGGAGCTCGCCATCGGCGCGCCGCTGCGACCGGTCCGGGTCCCCGGGGGCGCCCGGTCGCAGACCCGCTTCGGCGACGCGAACCCGGCGGAGGCGCAAGCCCTTGTCGAGCGGGTCCTCGCCTGCTGCGCCGACCCGGCCTACGAGGGGATGAGCATGGGCGTGGTCACCCTGCTCGGCGCTGGCCAGCCCCGCCTCATCGAACACACCCTGGTCGACCGGCTTGGGGAGCGCGAGTTCTCCCGCCGCGACCTGCGGGTCGGCGACCCGTACCAGTTCCAGGGCGACGAACGGGACGTCATCTTCATCTCCGTCGTCGCGGACGACAACCGCTCGGCCGCCACCCGCCGCCGTGACCAGCAACGGGTCAACGTGGCCGCGAGCCGCGCCCGCAACCAGATGTGGGTGTTCCACAGCGTCGACCCGGCCACGCTGCGCGACGACGATGTGCGGCGCCAGCTGATCGAGTACATGTACGCCGGGCAGACCGGACGGCTCGACACGGATCTGGCCGATCGCTGCGAGAGCGAGTTCGAACGGGCCGTCCTGCGCGAGCTCCTCGCCCGCGGCTACCGGGTTCGCCCCCAGCATCCGGTCGGGCGCTACCGGATCGACCTGGTCGTCGAGGGGGTCTCCGACCTGGTCGTCGAGGGGGTCGCCGAGGGGGTCGCCGCCGCGCGAGCCACCGCCGAACAAGCCGTCACCGAAGGAGCCACCGCCAAGCGAGCCGCCGCCGCGGGAGCCGCCGCTGGGGATGTGGGGCGCCGCGGCCCCCGCCTCGCGGTCGAGTGCGACGGTGACCGTTTCCACGGGCCCGACCAGTGGGAGGCGGATCTGCGCCGCCAGCGGATCCTGGAACGGCTCGGCTGGACGTTCTTCCGGATCCGCGGCTCGGAGTTCTACCGGCATCCCCGGCCGACCCTGGACGCGCTGGTGCGGCGTCTCGACCAGCTCGGCATCCACCCGGCGCCAGTGCCAGTGCCAGTGCCAGGTGGCGAATTTGGGGGACCTGAGCACGGTCTGCGGTCCCTGGACCGTGCCTTGCTCCCCACAACTCGGCCACCACGGCCACCACGGCCACCACGGCCACCACGGCCACCGGCCGGCCCGCCGACGGAAGAGTCCTGATCTATCCGTTGGCGGCCCGGGGTTTGGGGCCGGTGGCGCGCATGTTCACCAGTCTGCCAAGCAGGTCGAACCAGAAGGGGGCGCCGGCGGTGAGCGCGAAGCAGGCGATCGCGATGCCGGCGATTTTCAGGAGCCAGCCCTCGACGGAGTCGGGAACCTCCCGTGGGTCGTCGCGGCCCGCGGAGTTGTGGACCCAACCGATCGGGAAGGCGAGCCCCGAGGCGTCGCGCACCGTCTTGATCACCTGTTCCGTGGCGTCCCCCACCGTGGGCTGGTCGGAGGTGAGGCGGGTGCCGGAGGCGGAATCCCCGGCGGAATCCCCGGCCGCCTCGCCGGATGAACCCACCTCGGCCTGGGCCGCGGTCACGGCCGCCTGCCGCACGGTGCCGTCCTGCCAGAGCGCCCGCGCGATCCCGATCGCGTCGAGGTTGAACAGGACGGACAGCAGGACCGCGTAGCCGAGCAGGAAGACGGCGATGCGCCGCTTGTACCACCCGGACAGGCGGTCCATCGCGTCGTCGTACCACCGGGCCAGCTCGAGGACGACCTTCTCGCGGTCCCCGCCGGCCTGGACTATCGCCGTGGTCATCGCGGTCTTCACCGGGGAGGGGGGCATCGCGGCGAGCCCGTCCTCCACCGTTCCCACGGCTCCGGCCTTGGTGGCGGCGACGAGCGCAGCGGCCACGACCCGCCCGGTGGGGTGATCCACGGGCATCGCGTCGTACAGGGCCTGGGCGGACCTCTCCTCGAGGGCATGCCGGGCACCGTCGTAGGCCCGCCGGTACGCGGCCCTGGCCTCGTCGGAGACGTGGTCGGGCAGGGTGTCCGGGCGGAGCTGGGACAGCATGGCCCGGGCGGGCGGGTCGACCCGGTCCAGCAGCGCCTGAGCGAAGGCGGTGGACGGCAGGTAGGACGGCAACCGCAATGTGTGCGCGCGGCGCACCGAGCCCCAGGTCCCGGAAACCGGCGGATGGTCGGCCATGGCCGGCAGGGAGGTGTCGCGGCCGGTGGCGCGCATGGCCAGAAGCGGCCCGTCCAACAGTTCGGCGACGAGGTCCGTCCGATCCGCGGGCGGGTCCGCCCCCGGATCGGACGGTTCGGCGGGCCGGTCACCGCCGAGCAGCCGTCGCAGCTCGGCCTCCAGCTGGCGCCCCCGGTAGCGGAACAGAGCGAGCACGGCCTCGTTGATCCGGGAGACGGCGAGGCTGAACGCGGCAAAGAGCAGCGCGAGCCCGATCAGGACATCAAGAGCGGATGAGTCCGGCATAACCCCCCGATTCCGAGCCCCTCGGGGCACCCGCGCCACCGCTTTCACGGCCGAGGAGTACGCACCGGGACTGTCCTGGGCAGACCGCGCATTTCTACACCTCGGCGCAGAACCGGCACTCAGTGGCATCATCGGACACCTGGTCGGAGCGGGCGAAGATGGGCACCAGACGACCGGGCTGCCCCGCTTCGAACAGCGGGCCATGCTGGCAGGACTGGCCGGCCGGAGGGAACTGAGCCCGTGTCCATTCAGGGGTGGGCGGGCGTGGCCCGCTGACCTTGGGG
>NZ_CDXDOR010000105.1:0-4838 GCF_978021225.1 Frankia sp. CeTa3Moorea
GGGCGGGCGGTGTGGGCGGCACGGGTGGCATGGACCGTGTGGGCGTCCTGGTCGGTGCCACCGGATTCATCGATGCCGCCGGATCCGTCATCGGTACCGGCATCCGCGGCGAGGGCACGACGTAGGTGAGCACGCGACGGACCTGGCGCTCGGCGGGCCGGTCGAAGATGGCCGCCAGCGCCGGTCCGATCGGGCGGTTGACCAGAATCCCGCCGTCCGAGGCGTGGAATCCGCGGGAGGCGTTGACGTAGCGGGCCATGTCCGGGTGCGCGGCATCGACGGCGTGCCCCACCGGCACGTAGGCCGGCTCGAAGGCGCCCGGAAAGGCGGAACTGGCCCGTGCGGCCAGGGCGAGACGGGGGACCGCGCCAGGGTCGGTCAGGTCCTGCGTGCCGAAGGCGAACAGGCCCCGGTGGTCAACGTCGCGCATGGTGCCGCCGAGTGAGTCGGCGTGCTCGGCGACCTCGCCGCGCAGGATCGTCGTGGTGATGAAGACCGATGTCGGGCGGTCCGCGCCGGCCCGGTTGGGGCGGGCCGTCTCCCCCACCGCTGCCAGGGCGGTGTGCAGCGCGGGCAGCACGGCGGTGTCCCCGCGCAGTAGCGAGGGATACGTCTTTTCGTGGGGGGTGCGCATGAGCGCGTCAAGCGAGCCGAGGGACAGCCACAGGTCCCGCAGCGGGGTGAGATCGGCGTGGTGGGTGTTCGCGTAGCCCAGCATGGCGGCGTTGATGCCACCGGCCGAGGTGCCGGCGAGTACGTCCACACTGACCTCGACGTCGAGGATGGCTGCCAGCCGGGCGTAACGGGCGGCGACGGCAGCGTCCGCTTCGTCGGCCCGGTCACGGTCCGGGCTGGTCGCAAGGTTGATCTCGGTGGCGACCCCGCCCATCCAGACGGCGAGGCTCGCGCCACCGGTCATGACGACCGCGAGCCGTACCTCCTGGGTGGCCGGGTCGCGCATGAGTGGCAAGAGTAGACGTGCCCGGCCTCGGGTCTTCCCCGTTTGTCGGAGAAAAGTTGGATCGCGACGACTTCTTCCCAGCCGCCGCTCTTGTCAACGGGTTACTCGTGAGTAGCATGGGAACAACGTACTCACGAGTAGCTAGCCGGCATCGGCTGATCACGATGTCCGGCGGTCCCGGGAAGGAGCCGTTGATGGGCCACTACCGGAGCAATCTGCGAGACATCGAGTTCAACCTGTTCGAGGTGTTCGGGATCGATCGCACGCTCGGCACCGGTCCCTTCGGGGAGATGGACGCCGAGACCGCGCGCGAGGTGCTGGCCGAGCTCGACCACCTCGCCTCCGGACCCGTTGCCGAGTCCTTCACCGACGCCGACCGTCATCCGCCGACCCTGGATCCGGCGACCGGATCGGTGACCCTGCCGGAGTCGTTCAAGAAGTCCTACCAGGCCGTTCTGGACGGTGAGTGGTGGCGGCTCTACCTTCCGCCGCACCTGGGCGGACTGGGTGCGTCCCCGACCGTCGCGTGGGCGGCCTCGGAGCTGCTGCTCGGAGCGAACCCGGCCATCTTCATGTACATGGCCGGCCCGACGTTCGCAGCGATCCTGCACCGGCTCGGCAACGAATGGCAGCGCCAGCTCGCCGAGTTCGCCATTGAACGGCACTGGGGCGCGACGATGGTGCTCACCGAGCCGGACGCGGGTTCCGACGTCGGGGCCGGTCGTACCAGGGCGATCGAGCAGCCCGACGGCACCTGGCACATCGAGGGCGTGAAGCGGTTCATCACCAATGGGGACTGGGATGTCCCGGAGAACATCATCCATCTCGTGCTCGCCCGGCCGGAGGGGCACGGCCCGGGGACCAAGGGTCTGTCGATGTTCGTGGTGCCGAAGTTCATGCCCGATCCGCGGACCGGCGCGCCCGGCGCCCGCAACGGCGTCTACGTGACGAACATCGAGAAAAAGATGGGCCTGAAGGTCTCCGCCACCTGCGAGCTGCGGTTCGGTGAGCGGGCGCCGGCGGTCGGCTGGCTGGTCGGTGACGTCCACGAGGGCATCGCCCAGATGTTCCAGGTGATCGAGTACGCCCGGATGATGGTGGGCAGCAAGGCCATCGCCACGCTGTCCACCGGATATCTCAACGCGCTCGAGTTCGCCCGCACCCGCGTCCAGGGTGCGGACCTGGCCCGCGCGTCGGACAAGACGGCACCGCGTGTCACGATCATCCACCACCCGGATGTCCGCCGGATGCTGATGATGCAGAAGGTGTATGCGGAGGGCATGCGTTCGCTGATGCTCTACACCGCGACGTTCCAGGACCGGGTTGCGCTGGCCGGCGAGCGGGGGGAGGCCGACGAGCTCGCCGAACGCATCAACGACCTGCTGCTCCCGATCGTCAAGGGGGTCGGCTCCGAACGGTCCTACGAGCTGCTCGCCTCGTCACTGCAGATCCTCGGTGGTTCCGGGTACCTGCAGGACTATCCGATCGAGCAGTACATCCGCGATGCCAAGATCGACACTCTCTACGAGGGCACCACGTCGATCCAGGGCCAGGACTTGTTTTTCCGGAAGATCGTCCGGGACCAGGGGCAGGCGCTGACCTCCGTACTGGGCGAGATCCAGACGTTCGTGAAGGGGGAGGCCGGCAACGGCGCGCTGCGGGCGGAGCGGGAGGCGTTGGGGGTGGCTCTCGATGACGTCCAGAGCATGGTGAATTCGCTGGTCGGGTTCCTCACCGGCGCCGCCGAGGATGCCGCCGCGATCTACAAGGTCGGCCTGAATACGACGAGGCTGCTGATGAGCCTCGGCGACCTGATCATCGGATGGCTGCTCCTGCGCGGCGCCGAGGTAGCCCTGCGAACCCAGGATTCTCCGGCATCCGCCGGGGCCCGGTCCGCTCGGGACGCCGCCTTTTACCAGGGCAAGGTGGCCGCCGCGCGCTGGTTCGCGGCCAATGTGCTACCGGAGTTGACGGCGCGCCGGGTAGCGCTGGAGTCCACCGGCCTCGGGCTTATGGAACTGCCGGAGGAGGCGTTCTGATGTTGCCGGGGCGGGGTTGCGTTCTTGTCGCGGCAGGGTATATGGACCGGTATGGGAATCCCGTTGAGTCTTTTACTCTTGGCCCTCGGCGCCATCCTCGCCTTCGCGGTCCGCTCCGAACCGTCCGGGCTCGACATCACGGCCGTGGGCATCATCCTGATGTGCGTCAGCGCCATTGGGCTCGGCCTCACCCTGTACCGCGACCAGTGGCGCAGAAAGATCGTCGAAGAGTCGGTCGAGAACGGCGTGCCCGCGCTCATGCCGCTCGATGACGGCATCATCGTCGACCCGTCCGCCCCGTTCGAGGCCCCGCACCGGCGCGAGCTGGGACTGGCCCCCGAGGAGGATCGTCGGCTGAACCCCTCACGCCACCCGGCGGCGACCTCCGGTGACGGGCAGCCGGCCATCCACGTGCACGTCGAAGGGGACCACCCCGTGTCGCCTCACTGAACCGTGCTCCTTCACCGGTCCGGCTGCCCACCGCCCGGTCCGGTTCCCAGGGCGGTCCGTGGGGACGGACCAGGGAACCGGACCGGGCGCTCGTCCGCGGGGTCGAGCCGGGATGGTCGGTTCAGGAGGTGCGTAGCGGCGGGAACGCCTGATCGAGCTCGTTGCGCATGTCCCGCTTGAGGATGTCGTCGGCGTCCGAGGAGGACTGACCCTCGAGTAGGAACCGAGCCACTCGTAGGGTGAGGTCGACCCGCTCAGCCAGGTTGAGCGTGCCGGTGAACCGGCCGCTGGAGTTGGCGGAGGTCAGAACCTTGGCGACGAACTCGTCCGCGGCCTGCAGTGCCTCCACTCGCGTCATGGTTCCACCTCTTTGTGCCGGAAGCCGGTCAGAGGCGCAACCGTACCAGGGAGCGGAATCTGGGCTGTTGTGTGCCCCTCTTGCGTGCAGTGTGCCCGTTTGTGGTCAACTGGTGGATCCGATGAGCCGATCAGGACCAGGCGAGTGCCACCGTGGGATCAGTGAGGACGGCACCCACGTCGGCGAGGACCGCGGAGCCCAGCGCGCCGTCGACGATGCGATGGTCGAACGAGAGCGCCAGCTGTACCACCGTACGCACGGTGAGCTGACCCTCGTGCACCCAGGGCATCGGTCGGATCGAGCCCAGGGCGAGGATCGCCGCTTCGCCCGGGTTCAGGATCGGGGTGCCGATGTCCACGCCGAGGACGCCGACGTTGGTGATGGTGATCGTGCCGCCGCGCAGATCCGCGGGGCTGAGCCGGTCCGCCCTCGCCGCGGTGGTGAGGCCGGCCAGGGCGTGAGCCAGCCCGACGACGTCGAGCCGGCCGGCGTCCGGGATGGTGGGCACGACGAGCCCACGCGGGCCCGCCACGGCGATGCCGAGGTTCACCCGGTCGTACACATGTATCTCCGGCCGGCCACCGTTCCCCGGCCGGCCACTGTTCCCCGGCCGGCCACCGTTCTCCGGCCGGCCACCGCCCGCGTCCTCGACCCAGGATGAGTTGATCATCGGGTGTCGGCGAACGGCGATGAGCAGGGCTCTGGCGACGAACAGCAATGGGGTGATCTTGATCCCGGTGAACTCCGGCAGCGCCGCGATCCGGTCCCGGGCGGTCATCGTCGCCGTCGCGTCGACGGTGAGGAACTCGGTGACGTGCGGGGCGGCCGAGACGCTGGTGACCATCGCCTGCGCCATCGATCGCCGGATGCCGGTGACAGGCACGTGCCAGGTACGCGTCTCGGTGGAGAAGGTGGCCCCGGCGGGGACGACGCCGATCGGCGGGGCATCGCGCGTGGGTGGCGCCGCGAGGGGCGCGGTACGGGCGGTGGCACGCACTGCGGCCTCGACGTCGGCCCGGCTGATCGTGCC
>NZ_CDXDOR010000105.1:5066-16501 GCF_978021225.1 Frankia sp. CeTa3Moorea
CGGGGCGGGGGCCGGCGAGGGAGGCGAGGTCGACGCCGAGGTCACGGGCGAGCTTGCGGACCGGCGGTTTGGCGAGCCCCGGACCAGCTGTGTGCCCCGGACCGGCTGGCATAGGTGGTCGTCGAGGGCGGCGCCGGCGGCTCTCGGCCGTCCTCGGCCCATAACCCACGAGGACTGGGGTGCGCTCGATGCTGCCAGCGTCCCGGGATGTCGGCAGGCTGTTCTCACCCGTCCTGTTCCCACCCGTCCCGTCGGGTTCGGCGTCGGCGGTCTGGATGGTCAGCAGGGGTGCGCCGACCGCGAGGGTTGTTCCCTCGGCGCCGTGGATCTCGGCCAGGATCCCGGCGAACGGGCTGGGGACCTCGACGACCGCCTTCGCGGTCTCGACCTCGACGAGGGGCTGGTTCACCGTGACGGTATCCCCGACCTGGGCAAGCCACCGGACGATGTCCGCCTCGGTCAGACCTTCGCCGAGGTCAGGGAGCCGGAACTGTCGCTGCGTCACGGTAACCCCAGTCAGATAGCCGGTTGGTCGGTCCTCATGCTTCTCAGGATGCTCAGTACGCGAAGGAACGGTCCACGGCGTCGAGGATGCGGTCGACGTCGGGGAGGTAGTGGTCTTCGAGGCGGGCCGGGGGATACGGGGTGTCGAAACCGGTGACCCGCAGGACCGGCGCCTCCAGGGAGTAAAACGCCTGCTCCGCCACTCGTGCGGCGACCTCGGCCGACACCGAGACGTTGGACGGTGCCTCGTGGACCACGACCAGCCGGCCGGTCCGGCGTACCGAGTCGAGCACGGGTTCCAGGTCCAGGGGCGAGAGCGTCCGCAGGTCGATGACCTCCAGCGACCGGCTGTCGTCCGCCGCGCTGATCTCGGCGGCGTCGAGGCAGGTCCGCACGGTGGGACCATAGCCGACGAGGGTCGCGTCCGTGCCGGTGCGCACGACCCGGCTGGCGTGCAGTTGGGTGAGCTCGTCCGCGGGCAGTTCGGCGAGGGGGCGCGGGTCGACCACGCCCTTCTCCCAGTACCGCCGTTTCGGTTCGAGGAAGATCACCGGATCGTCGGACCGGATGGCCTGCTGGATCATGTGATGGGCGTCGACCGGGTTCGAGCAGGCGACAACCTTCAGGCCGGCAGTGTGGCAGAAGTACGCCTCCGGCGACTCACTGTGATGCTCGACGGCGCCGATCCCGCCGCCGAAGGGGATGCGGATCGTTACCGGCAGCCGGATCCGGCCGGCCGACCGGTAGTGCAGCTTCGCGAGTTGGCTGACGATCTGGTCGAACGCGGGGTAGACGAACCCATCGAACTGGATCTCACAGACCGGCCGGTAACCGCGCATGGCCAGCCCGATCGCCGTGCCGACGATCGCCGACTCGGCCAGCGGGGTGTCGATGACCCTGGCCTCGCCGAATTCCTGTTGCAGCCCGTCGGTCACCCGGAAGACCCCGCCGAGCTTGCCGACGTCCTCCCCCATGATCAGAACCTTGGGATCGGTGGCCATCGCCGAACGCAGCCCGAGGCTCAACGCCTTGGCCATGGTGACCGGGGCGCGGGCGACCCGTTCACCGACCTCGTCGGAGCGTTGCTCCCCGGCAACGACAGCCCCGCTGGTCACCGGTTCCCCTCGAGTACGCCCATCTCGTCCTCCACGCCGGGCCCCTCCACGTCGAACATGGCCGCCAACGCCGATCGCTGGGCCGTCACGAGTTCATTCTCAGCCACCTGCACATGATCGAACAGGCTGGTCGGGATCGGATCCGGCAGCGCGACGCACTGCGCGCGCAGCTCGTGCGCGAAGGCGTCCGCCTCGATGGCCAGCTGCCGCAGACTCTCCTCGGTGAGCAGGCCCCGCGCTGTCAGGTGGGCGCGCATCCGGTCCAACGGATCACGCCGACGCCACATGCCCAGTTCACTCTCCGGACGGTAGCGGCTGGGATCGTCTGCCGTGGTGTGCGGATTCATCCGGTAGGTCACGGCCTCCACCAGCACCGGGCCACGCCCGGCACGCGCGGTCGCCAGGGCCCACCGGGTCACCGCGAGACACGCCAGCACGTCGTTGCCGTCCACCCGCACGCCCGGGAAGCCGAAGCCGGCGGCCCGGTGGACGATCTCGATTCGGCTCTGGCGCCGAGCGGGCGCTGAGATGGCCCACTGGTTGTTCTGGCAGAAGAACACCAGCGGAGGCGCGAACACGCTCGCCCATCCGAACGCCTCGCTGACGTCGCCCTCGCTCGACGCCCCGTCACCGAAGTACGCAATGGCCGCGTCGTCGGTGCCGTCCCGGGCGATTCCCATCGCGTAGCCGGTGGCGTGCAGCGCCTGCGAGCCCACGACGATCGAGTAGAGGGCGCATCCGTGAGTGTCCGGATCCCAGCCACCGAGCGTCGTGCCGCGATAGATCGCCAGGATTTCCCTCGGCCTGACTCCCCGGCACCAGGCCACCCCGTGTTCCCGGTACGACGGGAACGCCATGTCGCCAGGCCTCAGCGCCCGGCCGGATCCGACTTGGGCCGCCTCCTGGCCCCGCAGGCTTGCCCACAGCCCCAGCTCGCCCTGGCGCTGCAGGCTGGTCGCCTCTTCGTCGAACCGGCGGATGAACACCATGTCCCGATACAGCCCATACAGATCGTCGTCGGTCAGATCGGCGATCTGGGCGGCCAGATCGACGGCTGTCCGGGGCGGGTCCGCTCCCGCGGCGCCCGCCCCGCCGGCGCGGGCTCTGGAGGGATCGGGCCCCGGCGCATCGGGCCCGGCTGCCGTCGTCGTGGACGCGGTGGTGATCCGGTGGCCGGCCGGGGTGAGCAGCTGCATGAGCTCCGTCACACTCGCCAACGATAGACCTTGGACGGACAGTGGCAACCGGATCCGGCGGTCCCGCCGTGACGAGTGACCATCGCTCCTGCTCGGTACGGTTGCGCGGTGACGAGTGCGCAGCACATGAGCCGCCCGCCGGCCCGGCGTGAGATCGGCAAGGTGGGGATCTGGAGTGGCCAGTTCGACTTCTCCCCGGCCGCGGTCGTCCGGGAGGCGATCGCAGAACTCGACGATCTCGGTTATCCGACGTTGTGGACCGGTGAGGTCAAGGGGCGCGAGGTGCTGGTCACCGCGGCTCTGGCGCTCGCGGCCACCTCCCGGATGACGATCGCGACCGGGATCGCGCAGATCCTCGCCCGTAACCCGCTCACCATGACCGCTGGTCAGCTGGCCCTCGCCGAGGCGTACCCGGACCGGTTCCTGCTCGGGCTCGGGGTGTCCCACGCCGAGCTGATGCACATCCGGGGCGCCTCCTACACGCGCCCACTCGCCCAGATGGCGGCGTACCTCGACGAGATGGACCGGATGGCGGTCGAGCAGTACCGGGCCGTGCCACCGCCCGGTGCCCCGCCACGGGTGCTCGCCGCGCTCGGTCCGAAGATGCTCGGCCTCGCCCGGGACCGGGCCGACGGCGCCCACACCTATTTCGTGCCACCCGAGCACACCGCTGCCGCCCGGGACATCCTCGGGCCCGACAAGCTGCTCGTCCCCGAGCAGGCGTTCGTCCTGCACCCCGATCCGGAACAGGCCCGTGAGCTCGCCCGCCGGCACACCGGGTCCTATCTTCGGCTGCCGAACTACACGGCGAACCTGCGGCGTTTCGGGTTCGACGACGACGATCTCGCCGGCTCGGGCTCGGACCGCCTGGTCGACACGATCGTCCCCTGGGGGGACGCGGACGTTCTGCTCAGGCGGATCAAGGAGCATCTCGACGCCGGGGCCGATCAGGTGGCCGTGCAGGTGCTTGACTTCGACCGCCGTGGGCTGCCGCGTCGGCAGTGGCGCGAACTGGCACCGGTGCTGTCGGCACTCTGACGTCGGACGGACCGCGGCGGTCGAGCTCGGGATCATGGGAACGGCCGGGACGCGGCCGGGACGCGGCCGGGACGCGGCCGGTTCGCGAGTGGCTCGTCGTGGTGTGGTCGTCACGGAGGGGGGGAGCCTGGCGTGGAGCGGGGTGCAGCCAGCCGGCGT
Source organism: Frankia sp. CeTa3Moorea (assembly GCF_978021225.1). Taxonomy (NCBI): domain Bacteria; kingdom Bacillati; phylum Actinomycetota; class Actinomycetes; order Frankiales; family Frankiaceae; genus Frankia; species Frankia sp. CeTa3Moorea. The sequence continues at coordinate 9,079 of NZ_CDXDOR010000105.1, forward strand.
GCTCGGTGCGTTCGGTGCAGAGGAGGGCGCACGGCCGTCGCCGGTGGCGTCGCCGTCATCGTCGGGTTCATGTTCGTCGCCTGTGCCGTGCCCTACGGCGAGGACCGTCCGAGGCCGACGCCGCACGCCGACGGTGCCTCCGCCACCACCGGTCCCCCGGCCGGGGCCACCGCGGCCACCGCGGGAGCCGCACCCGTCGGTGACGGCCCGCGGCGGCCGACGGGGCAGCCGGTCACCATCGCCTTCGGCGGCGACATCCACTTCGAGGGTGCTCCCGGTCAGCGGCTCGCCGCCGATCCGCCGACGGCGATCGGACCCATGTCGGCGGCCCTGACCGCAGCCGATCTCGCGATCGCGAACCTGGAGACGGCGGTGACGGACCGTGGCGCCGCGGCCCAGAAGGCGTATGTGTTCCGGGCTTCGCCCACCGCGTTCACCGCGGTACGGGCGGCCGGCATCGACGTCGTCACGATGGCCAACAACCACGGCATGGACTACGGCATCGAAGGCCTGCAGGATTCGCTACGTTACGCCCGGGATGCGCACTTTCCGCTCGTCGGCATCGGCGTGGACGACACCGCCGCGTACGCCCCGTACATGACGACGGTCAAGAGGCAGCGTATCGCCGTCCTCGGGGCCACCCAAGTGCTCGACGACGAGTTGATCGCGGCCTGGACGGCGGGTCCGAACAAACCCGGCCTGGCATCGGCAAAGGAGGTCGATCGGCTGGTGCGAGCCGTGCGGGCCGCGCGGGCCGAGGCGGACACGGTCATCGTCTTCCTGCACTGGGGGACTGAACAGCAGCAGTGCCCCAACGAGGCACAGCGCGCCCTGCTCCCCCGGCTGGCGGTCGCGGGCGCGGACGTCGTCATCGGGAGCCACGCCCACGTTCTGCTGGGCGCCGGATGGAACTCCGACGGAGTGTACGTCGGCTACGGGTTGGGGAACTTTGTGTTCTATTCCTCCGGCGCCGGCCGGAACACCGAGTCCGGGGTGCTGGAACTGACCGTCGCTGGCCGGGCGGTCATGGCCGCCGCCTGGCTACCCGCCCGGATCGTGGGGGGCACCCCCCAGCCGGTGACCGGTGCCGCGGGAGCCCGGGCCCTGGCGAACTGGAATGCCCTGCGCGCCTGCACCGGCCTCTCGGCGACGGCACCCTGACCGACGGCTGCGCGCACTGTGCCCCGCGGTGCGTCCCCTGCTCCGCCGGGAACCTCGCTCAGGTGGCCGGTCGGGCCGCGCAGGTGGCACAGGTGCCGTAGATCTCCACAGTGTGCACGACGTCGACGAATCCCTCGGCGTTGGCAACCTTGGCGGTCCACGCCTCGATCTCCGGTCCCGCGATCTCTACCGTCCGGCCGCAGGAGCGGCAGACGAGGTGATGGTGATGGTCGTCAGAGGCACAGCGCCGGTAGACGGTCTCACCGTCGTCCCGGCGGATCATGTCGACCTCGCCGCGGTCGGCCAGCACCTGCAGATGGCGGTACACCGTCGTGAGCCCGACCGCGGCGCCCTGCGCCCGTAGCCGGGCGTGCAGATCCTGGGCGCTGGTGAAGGCGTCGGTCTCGGCAAGCGCGGCGGAGACGGCGTCGCCCTGCCGGGTGGCACGCACGGCCGTCCCCCGGCTCGGCGCCGGACGGCGCTCCGCCGTCTTATCCCGCTGGTTGCGGGGGTCGCGGGCCGGCCGGCCCGTGCCGGCCGACCTGGTGTCGTTCCCCGCGGTGCTCACGTCGCTCCCTTCGCTGCCGTTCAGTCTGTCTGGTCGGTTCAGTCTGTTGCCGGTGTCGCCCTTACCGTCCGTGCCTCTCATCCCGACTGTGCCGTCCGTCCCGCCCGGGGCGTGCACCAGCCGTGGGGTCGGCTCGGACCCGTGAGCTTCTTGGGGTGTACGGGCCACGTTCTCACTTTCTCATCTCCTCGCCGCGCTGGGCGTGCCTGGCGACGGGAATGGGCACGCGTCCGTTGAACATTATTGACAATGGTTTTCATCCCGGATGTGCTGGGTGGAGGTGTGAATGCGCTTGCGACCTGATCGCAGGAAAGCCCTGAGGTAACTCGCTGCCACCCGTTGCCACTCCCGAGCTCGTGGCGGCGATCCGCTGACGGCCGCACCCACCGGTGATCTGCGACGCTCCGAGGCATAACCTTCGCCCAGAGTAGATCCAGGGTGGAGGGATGCATGGCGGGGCGTAGCGGCCGACCTGGGTGGTTGCGGGAACCGGATCCGCTCCAGAACCCCCTCGGTAGTCGGCTCGCCATTCTCGGCGCGATCGTGCTGGTGATTGGCGGGGGAGCGGCGACCCTGACAGGCGGTGCGGATCCGGCGTCCGGGCTGCCCGCGTCGACCACCGGCGGCTCTGCATCCACCGCGAACGGCTCTACGTCCACCGCGAACGGCTCTACGTCCACTGCGAATGACTCTGCCGAGCTGGCCTCCTGGTACCACGGCAGCGAGGGTCTGCGGACCCGGGTCGCCACGGACGTCGCGGCGGCCCGAGCGTATCTGGCCGCCCAGGACGGCGCTTCCCTGCGGCCCGTCTGCGTCTCCCTCGGCACCGACACGCAGGCGGCGCTGACCGCGCCGGTGCCGCCGACCGCGGCCGCGCAGGCGCGGTTCGATGCCGGCGGCAGGGACTATGCCGCCGCTGCGGCGTCCTGCGGGCAGCTCTTCGACGGCACCCGGATCCAGGTCGGCGTGCTGCAGCAGCGCATCGCGTCGTCGTTGGCGGACGGTGACCGGGAATGGGGGGCGCTGGCCGCTCTCATCGGACAGCCGATGGCGACTGCGAGTCCCCCCGCGGCGTCGGGGCGCAGCGGGTGAGGCCGTGCAGGGTGCCGGTGAGCGGAAAGGTCCGGATCTCTTGCTCACACCATCCGGCCTGCCGCAGGGACGCGAGTTCGGCGGCCGTGCCCCGGAGGTCGTAGGCGAGAATGAATAGCAGGATCCGGTCCGGCGGTTGCGGGCGGCTGCGGATCGCGCCGTCCGCGCCGTCCTTCCCGATCACGCTCAGGAAGGTTGTCGCCGATCGGGGTACCCGGGGCCCGATCGGCGGTCCCCCGGGCGATGCGTCGTCGCTGAGGTCCATGGCGTAGAGCCAGCCCGCTCGCGCCAGTCGGCCGCCGACGATGACGAGATCGCCCGCCCGATACTCGGCGCGGGCGGCGATCGTCGCGTCGACCATGGCCTCGATCGGACGGGGATCGTGGCGTTCGTCCCACAGCGTGATGGTCCCGCCGACCGCGCAGACCGGCATCACCGCCAGCGCGATCAGGCCGACGGCCGCGGGAAGCCGCGCCGGCCCGACCGGCCTGGCTGCCTGGGCCGTGCGGGCCAGGTCTGCAACGCCGACCGCGACGATGATGGTGAGCAACGGAACCAGAAACAGATTGGTCCGACAGGCCCCGAAGGGCCAGTAGCGTCCGGCGCTGGCCGCGAGCTGGAGCAGTTCGGCGCCGATCAAGGCGACGATAAGGATCACCCCGTCGGGGCGTCGGCGCAGTACCCGGACTCCGAGCGCCAGCGCAACCGCCGTGGCCGTCCCGACGAGCAGCGTCGGGAGGCGATGCCCCTCGAGGAGGGAGTGCACCAGATTGGGGTCATAACGGTCGATCCCGGGCGGAGCGCCACCGAGAATCGCGCCGGTCTGTTCGAGCGTGAACCGCAGGCCGCCAAGGATCCCTCGATCGGCGAGGAAGTGATCGTCCCAGAAATGGCTCGCCCGTTGACTGGACTGGTGCGCCACAAAGATCATCATGTGGGCGCCGGCCAGGAGGAGGGCGGGGCCCACCCGTCCGGTGGTGCGTACCACGGTGCGTCGGGGCACCGCGCGGACCAGGTCGTAGCCAGCGAGGGGAACCAGCAGAAACACCGCGGGCAGCGACAGCAGCGCCAGCGCCCCGGCCGCGGTCCGGCGTGGGAGCGTGGCCTGTCCTATCCACAGCGCGACCACCGCGAGGGTGACCACCGCATCGAGGACGTAGGGCTTGAGCTGTGTGCCGGTGTCGACGACGGTGCCGGCGAGGGCGGCCGTCACCGCGGCGGCCACGGCCGGCACCCGGCCGGTGAACCGCCGCGCGAGCAGGAAGCCGCCCGCGGCGAGCAGCGGTAGCCAGATTCCCGCTCCGACGAGCCGGAGCGACCAACTGTGCCAGCCGAGGATGGTCCCGGTCAGTCGGGTCAGCGCCAGTGAGCCGATCGAGGACGGGGTGTTGGCCGCCGTCAGTTCCGACCAGAACGTCGGCCACGGTTCCCCCGCGAAGTGCGGGCGCCACAGCTCGTCGTACCAGAGCGGACGATCGATCCGGGCTCGCAGCGCGATCTGCGCCCCGATCGTGGCGGCGACCAGCAGACCCACGAGCAGGACGTCGCCACGCCGTTTTTCCACAGGTTGTCCACAGGGCGTTGGTGTCCTGTGGACAACCTCCCCGATGGTGTCGATTGCTCCGTCAGTTCTGTCGCTGGGAGGGGTGCTGTCGCTGGGAGGGGTGTTTGTAGGAGGCCAGGAAGCGATCGATCCGGCCGATGGCGTCCGTGAGATCGTCCACCGCGGGCAGGGTCACGATCCGGACATGGTCGGGATGCGGCCAGTTGAAGCCGCTGCCCTGGACGAGCAGGATCTTCTCGGCCAACAGCAGATCGAGGACGAACCGCTCGTCGTCCCGGATCGGGTAGACGGCGGGGTCCAGTCGGGGGAAGGCGTACAGCGCCCCCCGCGGCGGGACGCACGACACCCCGGGGATGTCGTTGAGGAGCTTCACGACCGTGTCTCGTTGTTCGCGCAGCCGGCCGCCGGGCAGGACGAGGTCCCCGGCGCCGCCGTCCTCCGTGAGGGCGGCGACCGTGGCGAACTGCCCGGGCGCGTTGGCGCACAGGCGCATGTTCGCGAGGATGTTCACTCCCTCGATGTAGCTCGAGGCGTGGCCGCGCGGACCGGACATCACCATCCACCCGGCCCGGAACCCGGCTAGCCGATAGGACTTCGACAGCCCGTTGAAGGTCATGCAGACCAGGTCCGGCGCGAGCGCCGCGGTCGCGATGTGCTCGGCGTCGTCGTAGAGGATCCGGTCGTAGATCTCATCGGACAGCAGCATCAGGTGGTGGCGGCGGGCGACCTCGACGATGTTCTCCAGCAGCTGCCGGTCGTAGACGGCACCAGTCGGGTTGTTTGGGTTGATGACGACGATCGCTCGTGTCCGCGGGGTGACCTTGGCGGCGATGTCGTCGGGGTCGGGCGCCCAGCCGGCGGACTCGTCGCAGAGGTAGTGCACGGGCCGGCCGCCGCACAGGCTGACCACGGCCGTCCACAGTGGATAGTCGGGCGCGGGGAGCAGCACCTCGTCGCCGTTGTTGAGCAACGCCTGCAACGACATCATGATCAGTTCGGAGACGCCGTTGCCGAGGTAGACCCCGCCGGGGTCGAGGCCGGTGACCCCCTTACGGAGGTGATAGCGCACGACCGCTTCCCGGGCGGCGAGCAGTCCCTTGGAGTCGCTGTAACCCTGTGCATCCGCAAGGTTTGCCACGACGGCCTCGAGTACCTCCGGCGGTGCGGAGAAGCCGAACGGCGCGGGATTGCCGATGTTCAGCTTGAGGATGCGCGAACCCGCAGCTTCCAGCCGGGTCGCTTCGTCGAGGACAGGCCCGCGGACGTCGTAGCAGACGTCGGCGAGCTTGTCGGACTGGGTGAACTCCATCTACCCAGAGTAGGTGGGCTGTCCAGCGGATTTTCTGCCGGCCGGCGGCGTGCCGGCGAGTTCACCCCGCGGGAGTGACTCCGAGGCTCAGCCACCTTCGTAGATGATCGTTACTCGACGGTTGCGTGCTCATCCGGCCGGATCGGCTGATCCGTGCCCGGTCGCCGAGAGCCGTGCCGCTCCTTGGCACGAAGGTCGACTGATTATGGACGTCATCCTGTGTTTCGGGTCCAGTCGACTCACCTGCACTCCGGCAATCTTGTCACCGGTCGCATCAGGTGGGAGTCAGGTGAATACGTACTGATCAGATCCGGTTCGGCAAGCGCATACGTGGTGAGGTCGATACGTCGACCGGCGTCTGGAGGCAGGCAGAGCACGACGTCGTCCATGGAACCTCCTCGATATAAGGTTAGCCTTACCTAAATATACCTTGCTGCGAGATCAAGAGAAGGGGTGACAGCTGCGGGCATCTGACCTGCAGCCGTGGTCCGGGTGTCCACGCGGCTCGATGCTGCGGGGCCACCGGGGTCTTATAGGGGGGGCGGGGATTCTAGGCTGTCGTGGTCGGAGAATGTCTCGCCCTCGAGGAGGAGGTGCCGGTGATCTTCAGATTGGTCGGAGACGGTCGCCCGTACCCCGAGCACGGCCTTGGCCAGCGGGACTGGGCGGCCATTCCCCCTCGCCAGGTTCGGCTCGACCAGCTCGTCACCACCAAGCGGGTGCTCGCACTCGATGTTCTTCTCGATGAGGACTCGACCTTCTACGGTGACCTCTTCCCTCACGTCGTCGAGTGGGGCGGAGCTCTCTACCTGGAGGATGGCCTGCATCGTGCTGTACGGGCCGCGCTGCAGCAGCGCACGTCCATACACGCCCGCGTCTACGTTCTGACCGGCCCGGCCCTGACCGGTCCGGCTCAGTCGTCGGCGGCGCGGTAGATGACGAAGACGTCCTTGCCAACCCTGGCGAAGAGGTAGCGTGGACAGTCTGATGTCGGACGGTACGCCATGATCGGACGGAACACCGGCGATCGCCTGACCTCCTTGAGGCTGCCACCTGCCATCTGGCGTGCACGGCTTCCTGTGATGTCCAGCTCGTCTGAACGCTTGTACCATCCGCCGCAGTAGCGGATCTCGTCCGGTCGTGATGTCCACGCGGGGGTGTGGAAGAACCACATCAGATACACCGTCCGCATCAGCAGCACAAGCAGCAGGATGATGAACAGGGCTCGGATGAAGTTCCCAGCTCGTCCGGGCGCGAGGATGGGGCTCACAAGGTTAGGAGCCTACGGGCATCCCGTTCGTAGCTGAGCATCGGCTCTCGTGTCCCCCCACATCGGGTCGCGGTACGCCGAGGCAGACAGTTGGATCATTTCCATACCCCCTAGGGGTAAGTCAGGCTACTTGTCTTGTCGGGACGGTCTCAGCTGGCGCGGTTGAGGGACTATCGCCGAGGAGCTCCAACAAATCCAGACCCGGATGCAGCCGCGGTGTCTGCTGCGTCAGCGTTCCGTCACGATGGCGGGCGACAATCGAACCGTCGCGTCCGCGCTGCAGAACAATCCGCCTTTCATGAATAGTCCGATGATGAAGGGAGCAGATCGGCACGAGATTGTCAAGATCTGTGTTTCCGCCTTCGGATGCCCATTCCTTCATGTGATGTATCTGGAGCCAGCGGGTATGATGGCAACCCGGATACTGGCATACTCCCCGGTCGCGCGCATAAATTGCTA
>NZ_CDXDOR010000105.1:16938-18894 GCF_978021225.1 Frankia sp. CeTa3Moorea
TTCTCAATCTTCTTCGTGTCCACGCTGATCATCGGGTCTCCGGCCGCCAGGAACGCCGCCGCGGTGGCACTGATGTGGCGGAACTGGGCGTCACGGTCCGGATGCCCGCGCCCCTCGTGCCTTGTGCGCGTTCCCTGGAGGCTGTACCCGATCGACTTCAGAATCTCGGCCACCACGGCATGACTGGCCGGATGCCCCATTCCGGTCAGCTCAAGGGCAAGCTTCCGAGTCGACTTCGTCGTCCACCGCAACGGCGTCATCGGATCCCCGCGGCTTTCCGGCTCGACCAGCCCGTCGAGAGCCTCGACGATTTCCGGATCGGCCTCCTCAAGTTTCTTACGGCCTCCGCCTGGCGCCCGGACCCGGCCGGCAGGCGGAGGCGACGGGTCCGCGGCCTCTTCCATCCCACGTTTGATCGTGTTCCGGGCCGCACCTGTCGCCCGGGTGTTACTGGTCAGGTAGCTCGATCGTTTAGCGTTGTCGCAGGTCAGGTCGTGTGAGTGATATCCGCCGTGGCGCCGGGGTGCTCGCGGTGGGTGACAGCCCTAGAGGTTGATCACGTGCCATCCGTCGATCAGCCCGTGCCGTCGTATGACGAGCTCGTGATGTTGATCGGTACGCTGCGCCAGGAACTGTCCGAGGTACGCGGCGAGGTGCAGGATGGTCAAGCTGAGACAGAAGATCTCCGGCTGCCTGCGCTCGCTCGCCGGGGCCCGGCACTTCTACGCGCTGCGCAGCTATCTGTCGACAGCCCGCAAGAACGGCCTCGGCCTGCTCGACGCCCTCACCCGCCTCACCGCGGGCCGCCCCTGGCTGCCCGAAACCAACCCGCCCCTCACTGCCACCGCGTAACTGCCCGTCACTGTCGATCAAGCGACACCTGACCAGTTACCTTCGCCGAACGATCGTCCACCACGGACATAACCCTACCGAGGCGATCACAGGGGAATCCTAAACATAGATCAAGTGATCAACTTATTTAATGACTTTCCCATACTGGCTGAGAACAAGGACCGGGGAGCCCGAGTGGAAAATGCATGATTATGGCGCCGACGGGTCCGGGACCGAACCGCAGTCCCTTCCAGGCCTACTATCGGCACTCGGCGGATCTCGGGATTTTTAACGTCCTGCTCGATCTGGCAGCTTTTGAGTATGCCCTTATCCACATTGTTGTGCAATGTGGACTAGAGAAAAGACTAGATGAAAATGGGCAGTGGTATTGTAATCGGATTGATGATCCAGTCGCCTGTGTCGGGCGAACTTGTCCTTCCGGTGGAGAAGCTGCTGGGAGCGGGTCCGGTACTTGGGCTCCCGGGGTTGCCACTCGGTGGGGACGTCGACGTCGGAGCGCCCACCCCGGTCGGTGTCGTCGAGGGTGGGGTGCTCGGTGGTGCCGTCGGCGGTCGGCTGGCTGACGATGGAGTCGTGGTCGGCGGCTGTGTAGGAGTCGTGGTCGGCGGCTGTGTAGGAGTCGTGGTCGGTGGCCCCGTCGTCGGCGTGCGTGGCGCCGGGGCGGTGGACGGCGAGGACGGAGGCGGTGCCGCAGGCGCCTTGACAAAAGCAGGGTCGGGACGGTGAGCGGCGGAGGGCGAGGGCTTGCTGACCTGCCGCGCGATGGGCTCCATGAGGCGTGGTTCCAAGCCCCCGGGCGACGCAGCCCGGCTGGTGAACGCTCCGGCGACCGTCGGGACGACTGTCGAGGACGTCGCGGCCGCATTGCTGGGTGCGGCCGCAGGCACGGGCGGACGTACCGCGTCCGGGGTCGGCGCCTGCGTCACCTGCCCCTGCGTCACCTGCCCCTGCGTGATATTCGGCCTGTCCTCCGACAGCAGCTGGGCATCGGAGGTGGGCCAGTTCATGGCCGCCGTGAGGCCGGCGACGGCAATGGCCGTCACCGCGGCGACTGCCACCGCCGACCGCCTGCGCCATCCCGCGGTGCCGCGGCCAGTATGAGTC
>NZ_CDXDOR010000106.1:0-11860 GCF_978021225.1 Frankia sp. CeTa3Moorea
GCCCTGTTCATAAGGTCAGTCACCGGCTCACCCGACTCGATGCGGCTCAATTGGGTCTGGGTGATGCCCATCCATCCGGCCACCGTCTCCTGCGACAGGGTAACGGTGTGATGAGGGTGGTTGCGGTAGGCCGCGATCACCCGCCCCATGTGCCACTCATCGAGGGCGTCTCTAAGCTGATCGGAGGCGTTCCAGAATCCGGACGGCACTTCCGGCGCAGCCGTACCCTGCTCTCTCGCTCGGCGTTGGCAGGGCCCGCACGATCCCCGGTCGTTGTCCCGGGCAAGACGCGTGCCGCATCGGCAGTAGCGAGCATCGTCTACCTGGTTGCTCATCGCAGCGGCGTCCCTTCGTGACCTCCCAGGCCCGGATCGTGCTTGCGCAGTCTATCCAGCACCACGGGCCGCTCATACCTGCGACGCATGGAGCCCATGCGAGCCACGTCTAGTGATCGCGAGTCCTTGATTTCACACTTGTGCCCAGGCCCCGGGGCCGGGTCGAGGAAGGCCGTTCGTCAGATGGCGGCGGTGGGCTCCTCGGCCTCGGGCGCCGCTCCAGACAGGACCTCAGCTGAGGGAGAAGGCGAGCAGTGGAACGGATGAGCGGAGGCTGGTCGGGTGTCCCGAGGCTGTCGGGTGATCTTCCTCTGAGAATTCTGCGATTGCAGAGCGATGTTGCCGTCACCGCGATGGAGGACTTGGAAAGCAAGCTCATCGACTACAAGAGCCATCTCCCTACCGAGCCCCTTGAATACGCCGCACTGCTGGAACGAGCCGAGAACGTCACGGAGGAGGCCCGATGGATCAAGGAGCAAATAGTCAAGATTACGGGCGGAGGGGAACGGAACTCGGAGAGGTGATCGCCCAGCGCATCCGGCCCTACGCCGTCCTGAACGGCTACGGTGTGCAGGTCGCCACTTTCGCCACCTGGAACGAAGCGCACGTCTGGGCGCACGAGAAACTACAGGACTCCGAAGTTGTTCTCCCCTTGGAGGTGGAGGACCGGGTGCAGCGAATCACGCGGCGCATCACACGAGAGACGTGTGAACTCATCGCGTGGACGATCTTCACGAAGATCTGTGGCTGCGAGCCGATGAACGGGGATGCCGACGTATCTCCGCGCGCCCTCGACAGGAATCAGATCTACAGAAATCACTCTGTGTAGTTTCCTCCTGAATCTGGGAGTTGATCGAACGTGGACGAGATGGACGGCAGTCTGACCCTCGACCGGGCCACGCCCGCGACGATCGTCGCCGAGTCTTCGACAAGAAGACGCATCGAACGATATTTCCTAGATGTCAACAATGCATTTCCGTCGGTGCGCGAAGTGGCGACCATCGTCATCACTCACATGCTGCCCGACCGATCCTTCTTCCTGGACGCGGTGGCGCGCGGGAACGACCTTATATCGATTCTCCCCAAGCCGAAGTCTTGTAACCCGGAGACGCGAGCCGCCGTCAGCAGTCGGTACCACTGCGATGACCTGGACCGTGACCGTTTCGCCCATCCGGCGAAAGTTCTTGCGTACCTCGAAGAGCAGGCTGCGGGCCGAGACCTAGCCTTGCTAGATATCGGCGGTTACTTCGCGCCCGCACTGACCTCTCTGTGCCGACAGTTCAGCGGACGAATCATGGGAGTCGTCGAGGACACGGAGAACGGGTACCGCAGGTATCTTTCGTGCGGGAAACCGCCCTGCCCAGTTTTTTCGGTAGCTCGCAGTCCGTTGAAACAGCCGGAGGACTACCTTGTGGGTCAGTCCATCGTATTCTCTACCGAATCGCTTCTCCGGGAACACGGGGACATCCTGCACGGCCGCGAGACCTGCGTCATCGGCTACGGAAAGATCGGCCGCAGCGTGGCGAATACTCTCCGAGCCAAATCGGTCCGCACCACCGTGTACGAGACGGACCCGGTGCGCGCGGTCGAAGCCATGTCACACGGCTTCGCTGTGAAATGGTCAAAATCCGAGGCGTTGGGCCGCGCCGATGTCGTTGTGTGCGCCACCGGCAACCGGGCCCTGGAAGGTGAAGACTTCACCTATCTGCGACCCGGATCCTACGTGGCGTCCGTGACGTCGTCAGACGACGAACTGAACCTCGCCTCGCTCCGAGGAACCTACCGCGCCGACCGGCTCGGCCCACACCTCAGCCGCATGACCTCGTGGAACCATCATTTCTATCTGCTCAACGATGGAAATGCGGTCAACTTCGTCCACGGCGCCGCGGTCGGCCCGTTCATCTTCCTCGTCCAAGGCGAGATCCTCGCGGCCCTCACGCTGCTGTCATCGGGACAGGTCATGGAGCCGGGCCTACACGAGGTCGGCAACCGGGAGCGTGAAATCATTGCCCGGTCCTGGCTGCGATGCTTCAACGAGGAGTGAATGCCCGTGCCCGTTACGAATGACGACATCGCCAAGATGATCAGTGTGCATCTCGATGCGCACCCGGAGGATGCCGAGTCCCTGGTCACTCTGCTGGAAGCGGCCCGCGGAGGCGATGCGCCATTGGCGTCTAGGACAACCACGCCTGGTCACGTGACCTGCGGAGTAGTCGCAGTCACATCTGATCGCCAAGTCCTCCAGATCCGCCACCGCAGCCTGAACCGATGGCTCCTGCCCGGTGGGCACATCGAGCCGGATGACGCCTCGCTTCTGGACGCGGCCCTACGGGAGCTGGTCGAAGAGACGGGGATTCCTCGCGACTGGGTCAGTCCTGTCCTCGATCGGCCCGTGGACGTGGACGCACACGTGATCCCGCCGAACCCCGCGAAGCGGGAGCCGGAGCACATCCACTACGATCTTCGCTTCTTGCTGTCCATCGATCCGCCAGCCGGCAACGCCAATGTGGCGCTGCAACTGGAGGAGGTCACTGACTACCGCTGGGCCCCGTTGACCGAACTGCCCGGCCATCTGGGCGAACGTACCCGAGTTACGCTCCTCGCCCGACCATGAGTTGATCATTCAGGGCTGACGTCTCCAGGGCCACGGAGATCAAAAAGCGACCGTGACATCCTCTGATCTAGGAAGCATGATCGCTGTCGCCAAACATCAATACGGTTTCAATCGGGTATGATTGGCGGTAGCGTCATCAACCATTCCCGAGAACCGCGAGGATCAGCCACCCACCGACCATGATCGACCGGTTGCACTGGCGGTAGCACACACCGGTGCAACCTGACGGAAGCTCACCGGGACTCCCCCAATCAGGCCCTCTGACCAGGTCAAACGCGAAAGCTGCAGGTCGGAGGATCGCCCCGATCGGGTTCGATTCCCGTCGCCCGCTCCACTCTGGGTGGGTTGTGTCCGCGCGGGGGGCGGACCTTGTCTCCGCCATGTCTGCCGGGAGGGCCGAGCCCGGCGAAGAGCTGCTCTGCGCCCATCGGCGTCTCGTGGACGAACATGGCGAGGACCTGCGGGAACACCACCCGAGGGCGGAATGTCGGTGGTGGTCGCTACAGTGAGCGCGGCCACGGCGTCGATCTCGGATCGTGTCCGCTGGCCGGTGTTCGCCGCCGTACGGGAGGTCGACGGGATGAACGTGGCGAAGGCGGTCCGGTGGGTGATCCCGGGTGATCCAGAGACGGTGCGTGACCGGGTGATGGTGCCGGCGCGGTCGCTGTGGCGCCGGGCCTGGACCCGGCGCGGCATCGACATCACCTCGTCCATGACGACGAGGTCGTGTCTCGTCGTCGCACCACACCCCGACGACGAGACGCTGGGCTGCGCGGTGGCCATCATGCGTAAGCGGGCCGCAGGCACCCCGGTCACGGTGGTGATTGTCAGCGACGGCTCCCGCGCGGAGCCGGTGACGCTCCCGCCAGCGGAGTTGATCGAGGTGCGCAAGGCGGAGACCCGCCGGGCCTGCGCCTTGCTGGACATCGACGAGTCCGACGTGCGCTTCCTCGGTTTCCCCGACGCCGAGCTCTCCGACCGGATCGACGCCATCGCTGCGCGGCTCACCGAGCTCATCGAGGTCCTCGCGCCCGAGCAGATCCTGGCGCCGACCTCGTGCGAGGGGCACCCGGACCACGACGCGACCAACGAGGCGGTGCGCCGAGCGGTCGCCACCACCGGTTATCGCGGCCAGGTGCTCGAATACACCGTCTGGTTCTGGACGCACTGGCCCTGGACCTTGGGCTACGGGACGGCGGGCTGGTCGGCTGAGCGTCTGTTCGTCCAGCCGGTCCGCCGGTTGCGGGAACGCCGTCCGCTGCTCGTGGACGCCCGCGGCTTCCGGGCGCGGCAGCGCAGGGCCCTCGCGGAGCACGCCACCCAGATGGGGGAGGACGACGCGGCGTCCGGCGCCGCCACCCCGGTGACCGGTTCCCTGCTCGCGACCCTGGGGAGTCGGTACGAGGTCTACGTCGCCGCGGGGGCGCTGCGGCACCTCGACTTCGAGCGGCCGTGGCGGGCCGGCCACCAGGCACGGGGCAGCCGGTAGTCAGCCTGCGGGCGCCACCTCAGGGCCGGGCGGCGGGCCAGCGCCGGTGGCGGCGCCGTTCCCGGGACAGGTCGAGGTATAAACCGTCGGCCGCGTGGCTCGGCCGGGGTGTTGCTGCCGGTTCCGGGTGCCGAAGTGCGCGATGCCGCGCCGGTATGCCTCGACCTTGCGACGGGCGATGGCCGAGGGCTCGATCTCGACCACGCCGAGGCGACCCCGGGCCCCGAACGCGCTCGCCCGCGCGGGGTCGAGCAGGAACGGCGCCAGCGCATCCGCCAGCGCCACCGGATCGCCGGCCGGTACCGAGGATCCGGCCTCCCACCGCTCGACGAAGGGCGCGACTCCGGCCCGGGTCGTGGTCACCACCGGCCGGCCGGCCGCCATCGCCTCGACGGCCGCGATCGAGAAGCTCTCGAAGCGGCTCGGCACGGCGACGACGCGGGCCCGCCGGTAGACGTCGCGGATCTGAGAACCGGACAGGTGCCCGGTGAACTTGACGTCCAGCTCAAGCTGGCGGGCCCGGTGGGCCAGCCACTCGCCCGAGGGCACCCCGTTGATCTCGCCCGCCGAGCGTCCCGCGAGCACCAGCCGGTGCGCCACCCCCGCGCCACGAAGGCGGGCCGACGCGTCGAGCAGCACATCCACGCCCTTGTAGGCCTCGAGTCGGCCCACGACGGCGACTGTCGGCGTGGTGCCGGCGACGTCGGGTATGTCGAGCCACGGCTCGGCGTCGAACGGATTGGGAATCACCTCCACCTCACGGTCACCCAACCAGCCTTGCTCCCGCAGCGTGTCGACGAGCAGCTGCGACGGTGAGGTGACCACGGCGGCCCGGCCCGCCGACGTCCGGTCCAGCCGGTCGGCGACCAGGCCCTTCAACCCGACCGGCTGGCCGGAAAGCCTGACCGTGAGCATGGTCGGGCAGTGGAGGTGGATGGCGAGCGGCGTGGAGCGACGCATGGCCTGGATCAGACCGCGGGTTTCCCCGTCCTGGGTCTCGATCACGTCTGGTCTGAGCCCGAGTTGACGCATCCACAAGCTGTAGGACAGCGGGAGGCTGGCCCGCAGCGTCAGCGAGTCACGCGGGTACAGGGGTCCCCGGAGCTGGGCGCCGAGCTTTCCCAGCCCGCGGCTGACCGGCACCCGCAGTAACGGGCGCCGGTGGACGTGCACCCCGTCCTTCACCGAGTCGACGACCTGACGCCCCTGGGCGCACAGCACGTGGACGTCGTGGCCGAGTTTCGCGAGTGCCGTGGCCAGCGCCGCGGTGTAGGTGCCCGCGCCGTCCCAGACGACGGGCGGGTACTGCTCGCAGAAGAAGAGAATGCACAGCGCCTGGACAGATCCCAATGACTCCGCCACGTGTCCCCGATTCCACCGTGCCGTAACGGGAGAGTAAGACTAATAGCGTAAATACGCTACTCTACGGGGGGAGTGACGTCTTTATGGTTCCGCGGTCCCGAGGGAGAATCGAGGTAAACTTAAGGTAACGAATTGGTGCGGGTACCCCGGCCGGTGCCCGGAGCGGCGGTCGTACGGGCGGTCGTACACGGTTGCGATTGTCGCCCGAGCAGGATCCGACAGTCATGTAAGGGTTGAGTATCGTGCGGTCTGACAGGCCTTCTGATCACGTGACGTGATGCAAATTCACGGGAAAAACAGGATGTAATGGTCGATTCGATCCGAATATGTCACCATTAGTGGTCCCAGGCGGTTGTCGGGTGACGACTCGGAAGGTTGATCATGGCGGGGCCGGCGGTGTCGGCGGTGTCGGCGGGCCGGGAGATCACCACGTTGGCGCCGGGAGTTCCGGTCGCCTTCCCGGGCGCCGTACCACCGGTACCCGCCGAGTCCGGCCTCCTGTCCGCGTTAGTTGTAGATCATCGGGTCTTCGGCGTGGAGACTCGGTTACCGAGGTTGTCCTCGTCGGCTCGGCCGGCCGTTTCTCGGAGATTTCTGAACCGTGGGCTGCCTGCCTGTGAAGATGCGCCGGGCCGAGGTTCCGAAATCGTTCGTGCCAAACGTGAGCGCCACCCCGGCCGTGCGAATCTCGGGTGGGACGGGTCCGTCGCCGGGCCCGGTTGTGAACGAGCGGTGCCGCCTGGTCTGCGGCAGGACCGGCGAGCAGGATGTGCCGGCGGTGCCGTTCGCCAGCAGGAACCCGATCCCCGGTTCCGGGGTTTTATGCTCCACCGCGTTCAGTCGGGCACTGGTCGGTCGGGCACTGGTCAGTCGGACAACGGTGTGCCGGAACGGGCGCCGGTGCGGTGAGTAGCGGCATCCGAGCGGGGGACATCCGGGTCGAGTGGTTTGTCCGGGCCGTCCGTCAGGTTCCACGACGGTGACTCGGCGGCCCCACGGCGGGACCGAGTGCCAGCAGACCCTTGATGCGTTGACGAAAGCGGATTCACATGCAGATTCGCCGGCATGTCGCGGGCGCCGGGGCGGGGGTAACGTTGCCCTTTCCCTTCGGGGAATCGACCCGGCCACCGCTCGGTGGACCCGCGTCCGGGGCGCGGGAACCAGTAGCGTCCTGGCCGGCACAGTACCGGAGCCGTCGAGATCGGCGAGGGAGGGCATAGATGTGTCATCTGTTCGCGATGAGTAGCGGGCCGACGAGGGTGCAGGCGACTTTCTGGCTGTTGGATGCGCCGGACAGTCCCCGGGCGGCGACGCTGCGGACCCCGGAGGGGGCCGGTCTCGGCGGATTCGACGCCGATGGCACCGCGTGGGTAGTCAAACAGGCCATCCGGAACCGGGCCGACACGGCATTCGCCCAGGAGCCGCAGCACGTCACTTCCTCGACGTTCGTCGCGCATGTCCGGCACGCCTCCACCGGCCGGGCCTGCGAGGGCAACACCCATCCGTTCGTTCGAAACGGGAGGATCTTCGCGCACAACGGCGTGATCGAGGGGCTGGACAAGCTGGACGCCGAGCTCGGCACGGCCGGTCTCCCGGTCCTCGGTGACACCGACTCGGAGCGGTTCTTCGCCCTCGTCACCCGCGAGATCGACGCCTGTGACGGGGACGTCGGCGAGGGGATCGCGTCCGCCGCTCGTTGGGCCGCCGAGAATCTGCCGCTGTACTCCATCAACATGATTCTCATCACGGATCGGGATCTCTGGGCTCTGCGGTATCCGGACACCAATGGCCTGTACGTCCTTCGGCGTGGCCCGGGTGGGCGCAACGAACGCCATCTTGATCACGCGAGTCCGTTCAGCGAGATCCGGGTCCGCTCTCTCGACCTGCTCACCAAGCCCGCGGTCGTGGTCGAGAGCGAGCGAATGGACGAGGACCCTCGGTGGCGGTTGATGGAGAGCGGGGAGCTGCTGCATGTGGCTGCCGATCTGACCGTGACCTCTCGGATCGTGTTGGACGGGCCGCCGGTTCACCAGCTGTCCCTCGACGAGCTGCGGCCGCAGGCCGCCGTGTCGCAGACCACCGCGGTGCCTGACCTGCCCCTGTCCGCGTGATCATTCCGGTCCCTGAATCCCCTGATCCGCCCATCCACTGATCTACCGATCCACAGATTCAACGAACCGGCCGACATGCCGGGCGTGTGTACGGGGTAGCAGACGTGATGGGGTAATGGCACGAACAGTGGCAGTTCCCTGCGCGGAAGGGGCTCGTCGTGGTAGCAGAGGTCGGCAGGATCGGGTTGTGGGCAGCCGAGCGGCAGTGGCCGAAGGATGTCCCGGCCCGGGCGGAGATCGCCGCCGAGGTGGAGGCCCTCGGCGTCCCGGCGGTATGGATCGGCGCGGCCAGTGGCGATCTCGAACTCGCGGCCGCGATCCTGGACAACACGGATCGGCTGGTGGTCGGTACCAGCATCCTCAACGTCTGGACCGAACCGGCGGACGTCGTTGCCGATCATTACGCCATGCTGGCGAAGGCGCACCCCGACCGGATCCTGCTCGGGCTCGGTGCCGGCCACAAGGAGCCGGTGGAGAAGACGACCGGCCGTCGCTACGAGCGTCCCGTCGACGTCCTCGTCGACTATCTCGACACCCTCGACGAGCTGGGCGTCCCGTGGGCCGACCGGGCGCTGGCCGCTCTCGGTCCCCGCATGCTGGGGATCGCCGCGCAGCGCACTGCGGGTGCCCTGCCCTACCTCACCACCCCCGAGCACACCCGGCGCGCCCGGGAGCTGCTCGGCCCGGACGCACTACTCGCGCCCGAGCAGATGGTCATCCTCGACACCGATCCGGCTCAGGCCCGGGCGGTCGCGCACGACACCCTTGCGTTCTACCTGAAGCTGCCGAACTATGTGAACAACCTGCGCCGTCTCGGCTTCACCGAGGACGATCTGACGGGTGCCGGCTCGCAGCGCCTCGTCGATGCCGTGGTGGCCTGGGGCGATGTGGACTCCGTGCTGGCCAGGGTCGCCGAGCACCATGAGGCCGGTGCCGATCACGTGGCCATCCAGGTGCTCACCTCCACTCCCACCCGGCTCCCGCGCGAGCAGTGGGCCCGGCTGGCGCCGGTCATCGTCGGGTAACCTGGCTGATCCGGCGGCGAGCCGAGCGGGTGCCACCCCGGCCGGTAGCCGGTCCATCGCCGGTGGTCTGCCCTGGGTGATCGGTTAGCACACTGAACGTTGCCTCGGCAAGCCGCGGGTCTGGACCGACAGTGAGCGTGACGTCGCTGTGTATTTGGGCGTGGTGCTGGAAAATCTGCTGCGGGTTCACGGCCTGTTGACTGTCGGCAGGATGACACTCCGCCGGCCGATAGCGGCTGGCTCGATGGTGGGTGCTCCGGGACGATGATGCCAACCGGGGGAGGCGTGGCCGGTCGGTGCAACTGCCGACCTGCCTACCTGCCGTCGGTGGGTCCTGTCGTCGGTGGGTCCTGTCGTCGGTGGGCCCTACCGAGCGGGCAGCAGCCCGGGTCCGGTCCGTCATCCCGACATAGTGATGTTCCACGGAAAGGAGGGGAATGATCGAGGCGCAAGGGCTCACCAAGCGGTACGGACGTACGGTCGCCGTCAACGACCTGTCCTTCACGGTGCAGCCCGGCAAGGTGACCGGCTTCCTGGGGCCGAATGGTGCGGGAAAGTCCACTACAATGCGGATGATCCTGGGGCTCGATAATCCGAGCGCAGGCCAGGTCCGTATCGACGGCAAGCGATATGCCGAGCTGAAGGAACCACTCCGCCAGGTCGGAGCGCTGCTGGAAGCGAAATGGGTGCATCCCAACCGCTCCGCCCGCTCGCACCTGCGGTGGATGGCCGCGGCGAACCGAATTCCCGGGAAGCGGGTCGACGAGGTCTTGGAGATCGTTGGGCTCACCCCGGTCGCCGGCAAGCGGGCGGGTGGCTTCTCGCTCGGGATGGCACAGCGTCTCGGGATCGCGACGGCCCTGCTGGGTGACCCGCAGGTCCTTCTCTTCGACGAGCCCGTGAACGGGCTGGACCCGGAGGGAATCCTCTGGATTCGTCAGTTCATGCATCGACTTGCGGACGAGGGGCGGACGATCTTCGTTTCCAGTCATCTGCTGTCCGAGATGGCGCTGACCGCCCAGGAGCTCGTCGTCATCGGTCGCGGGCGGCTGATCGCCCAGACCAGTACCCATGCGTTCATCGACATGGCGTCCGAGTCGGCAGTCCGGGTCCGCGGGCCGGAGATGGAGCGGCTGCGTGGCGTGCTGACCGGTCAGGGCCTCGCGGTTCGGGACGCCGCCGCCGACGACGGTGGTCCGGCGGCGTTCCTCGTGTCGAACAGCAGCACCGAGCAGGTCGGCGAGCTGGCCGGTCGGATCGGGCTCGTCCTGCACGAGCTGGCGGCGCAGCGCGGCTCGTTGGAGCAGGCGTTCATCCAGCTGACCGGCGGCGAGGTGGAGTACCACGCCGGGACGCCGGGGCCGGGCGCCAGCCGGTCGGCGACAGGTGCTCCGCCGGGGCCCGTGCCGGCGGGAACTGCTGCCGGTCCGCTGGCCGGGACACCTCGCCAGCCGGTCGACGGTGGTGTGGGTGCCGGTGGTGTGGGTGCCGGGGGCGGTCCGTCGGCCTCGGCCGAGGCGGCACGAGGGGGGACTGGACGATGACCCTGCTCACCGTCGAGCGGATCAAGCTGTTCTCGACCCGCTCACCGTGGTGGTGCATGATCCTGGCGACCGCGCTCACCGTAGGGCTGACCTCGATCTTCGCGGCGGCGACCAACGGTGACGACCTCGCCAGCCTCACCCCGAACGTCACCCAGTTTGCCTACAACTTCGGCCTCGTGGTGATGATGGTGATGGCCACGTTGGCGGTCACCACCGAATACCGCTTCAGCACGATCCGGTCCACGTTCCTCGCGGTGCCCACCCGGACGCCGGCACTGCTCGCGAAGGCTGCCGTCGTCTCCCTGCTCGCGGGGATCGTCGGCGAGATCACCGCCATCGCCTCCTGGGGCGTCGCCAAGCTGATCAAGCCGGATGCCCCCCTGGCTCTGGACACGGCGCAGGAGTACCGTAACGTTTTCGGTGTCGGTCTGGTCTACTTGTTCGCGGCGATTTTCGCGCTGGCTCTGGGGCTGATCATCCGGCAGTCGGCGGGCGCGATCGTGATTACGCTTGTCTACCTGTTCCTCGGAGAGAGCCTGCTGCCGGCGATCCCCCGGATCGGTGACCAGATCCAGCACTGGCTGCCGTTCACCACCGGTGACAATTTCATCGTCGCCGGGCAGGTGGAGCGTTCCAACGGCCCGCCCGTGGTCGAGGGGATGCCGTTCGGCCCCTGGGGCTCCCTCGCTTACTTTGCCGCGATCTGCCTCGGCCTGTTCGCCATCGGGCTCGTCTTGGCCAAGCGTCGGGACGCCTGAGCCCACCCGAGGTGCGATCTCCATCGGCATGAGCTCTGAAGCCGTGGTTATCTGAGTATCTGTGATCATCAGAGTACCTGAACGCACCGGCGGGTTGCCTTCAGGCCTGGAGCCGCGGTCCACCGGTCGCCCCGACGTGGGCGACCGGTGGACCGCAGGTCAGGCGCCAGGGCCCCACAGGTCCCGACCGGCGCGGGCCCGCTCCTGGGCCTTCATGCGAGCCTCGTGGACGTGGCGCATCCCACCGGTGAGCCGCAGCCGGACCTGTTCGTCCACGGCGACGAAGGGGCGGTAGTAGATGTCGTCGTACTCCTCGGTGATCTGGAAGGTCCACCGCCCGTCGAGGACGTTGCGTCCGTGCAGCTCCCGGCGTACATAGGCGGCCATCTTGGCGTGTCCGGCGTCCTCCAGACCGCTAATCGCCTCCGCGAGGATCAGATCGGCCCGCCCGGAGAGTTGATGGAACTCGTAGAGCGCCCCGCGGGCCCGTTCAACCCACTCCAGCGCCTCGCTGAGCTTGCCGACCGCGTCAGCGGTCGTGTCGTCGAGGTCGGGCTGCGTGCGGTCGTCCTCTCGGCGGCCCCCGGCCGGACGATTCCCGCTCATCCGGTCGGTTCGACCA